>CAZGQH010000051.1:0-8274 GCA_964527575.1 uncultured Lachnospiraceae bacterium | reverse complement strand
GGTGTCCTTAGGGACACCGGCTTTTATTCATTTGAAAACGCGGCATAAAGCAGTCTTAATAAAATAAAAGTTTTATTCGAATACGATCAAAATGTTTAAGCACCAAATAAATATCGGAATATAACAAACCAGCAATATCAACCTCTGCCATAACCCGCTATGGCGCAATACCGTATTAGCAAACTTATCTTTTTCTCCCATTATAAAAAAGCAAAAGAATGCGAACGCCACGGTAAAACATACAAGGGAGAGAATACCCATTATAACATTTGAAATCTGGAACTGCAGTATGCCCCAAAGCAGCGGTACAAAGAGCAAAGCCATAAATCCGATTGCAGAACCACCGCCGTGGATCTTTGTTATCACATCTTTCTCTTTCCTGTTTTCGTTCAAAGGACAAAAGCCGGAAATGACCGCACAGCCTATGCCGTATATGGCAAGCAATATCCAGATTGTTGCCGTCAGAGTGCCTTGATTTTCAAGGTATAACGTGTATGGGGCAATACAAAAAATACTTCCTGACAGAATACACCACACATTGTAGACCCACTTGACCGGGCTTTGTCTTG
The DNA here is from genome assembly GCA_964527575.1 of uncultured Lachnospiraceae bacterium. Lineage (GTDB taxonomy): Bacteria > Bacillota > Clostridia > Oscillospirales > CAG-272 > RGIG1993. The sequence continues at coordinate 7,705 of CAZGQH010000051.1, read as the reverse complement.
AACCGAGCACCGATAGGGCCATTTCCTTATACTTATAATTGGGATAGAACCGGGCAAGCACTATCGGTAATATATTATCTAATAAAAGAGTACAACTCCAAATAACCACAAGATATTTCATAAATTCTTTACCCCTCTTCTATCGAATAATTGTACCACAAAATCAGCTCATGTTCAATATGAAACATGTGAACAGATCCGTTATCTCAGGTAAGAAAATGTTCGTCGACCTGATTAATCATATAGCGAAAGAGCGCGGCTTGCTATTTTATTGAAAATATGCTACAATACTATCCGAAAAAGAAATCGGCACAATAGTAGCTGTTTTTCGGATTTTTATTTATCATTTCAAAGGAGATTTCCTATGGAAAAAAGTTATGCCAACTATGCGGTAGAAAAGGCCGTGGCGCTTCTTGCTATCGACAGTCCCTCCGGCTTTACCGAAAAGGCGGCTGCATGGGTACAGGAGGCCTTTCAGGCTTTGGGCTTTTCGGCAACACGGACGGTTAAGGGCGGCGTGCTTGTCGATCTTGGCGGCGAGGATGCCGATGACGCGCTGCTTTTGGAGGCGCATACCGATACCTTGGGTGCCATGGTGGCCGAAGTCAAGGGAAACGGACGCCTGCGGCTGACAAGCCTTGGCGGACTTTCCCCGATCAATACCGAGACTGAGAATCTGCGGATCTATACCCGGGACGGAAAGGTTTATGAGGGTACGCTTCAGCTCTGCAACGCTTCGGTTCATGTCAACGGGAGCTATGGCTCCACAAACCGCAATTTCGATACCACCGAGGTCGTGCTGGACGAAGATGTGAATTCTGCGGACGATACGAGGGGGCTTGGCATTCAGGTGGGGGATATCGTCTGCTTCGATCCCCGCACGAAGGTGACCGAGTCGGGCTATATCAAAAGCCGGTTTTTAGATGACAAGCTTTCGGTGGGCATTCTTCTCGGGTTCGCTAAATACTTAAAGGACGAAGGTATCACGCCCAAACGGCGGATCTATGTCCATGTCACGGTTTTTGAAGAGGTGGGGCATGGCGGTTCTTCAACCGTTCCTGCCGGCGTTACCGAGGCCATCAGTGTGGATATGGGCTGTGTGGGCGCCGGTCTTGCCTGCACCGAAAAGACCGTTTCGATCTGCGCCAAGGATTCCGGCGGTCCCTATCACTATGAGGTGGTGGGTAAGCTGATTGAGGCGGCCAAAAAAGAATCGGCCGATTATGCGGTGGATGTCTATCCTTACTACGGTTCGGATGTGGAAGCCACCCTTCGCGCCGGCTATGACCTGCGTCACGGTCTGATCGGCGCCGGGGTCTATGCCAGCCACGGTTATGAACGCAGCCATGTGGATGGTGTCTTCAACACCTTGAAGCTTCTGAAGGGTTATCTCTCGCTGTAAGGCTGCCCGGCTCGGATAAAAAGGGAGTCGAAAAAGAGGGGTTCCACGTTTGTCCCTGAAATTTGGATGGATATAGATGCCTATATTTCCTTGGAAATACAAGTTTCCGCAAGAGCCGGAAGGAGAGCGCGTGTGTAGTGAAAGACTATCCGGAAATAAATTCTCCAACCGTTGATAACGGTACCGGTATCCATTTTATTTTTGATGGACGGAAAGAAAAACAACCCATTCTCTTCCCTTTAATCCACTGAAAGACAGAGCTCCGTATGAATCTTCACTTCAGAACGATTTCTGTACGAAGATATTAATCGGGAAGGAAGCCTGCCAAAATACAAAAGACATGATATTCTCAGCTTTTTTGTGATCCGACCGGTAAAAACAATTTTAAAAACAGAAAAAAACCGTCCTTCTTCTTGTTGCGAGAGGGACGGCTTTTTTCGCGGCATGACAGCATGCCAAGCATGGATCATGCCATCAGAATCTGAACCAGCATAAAGACAACGGCTCCCATCATAAGAAAGCCTAGGACGCCGCAGGTAATCTTCACCCACAGCTGATTTTTGCTGCTGTTGTTCTGGTTGTTTGCCATGTTTTTATCCTCCGAATCTGTTTTTCAAATTTATTTATTCAATCAGCGAAATCTGTTGTTTCTGAATGTCAAGCTCGGTGAGCTTGATGCCCTTGGCCGGGATTTTGATCCGGCGGTAGGCCGAAGGCCTTTCATAAGGACAATCAGCCGCCGTGTAGGCTTCGGTCACCTTGCCTCCTTTTTTCAGATCGAAGACCGTGACGCCCTTTGAGGTTCTGGTGGCATTGATCGGAATCAGTGAGCTGGAGAGCGTGATCGCCGTTCCGGCGTCGGAAACCAGCGTGATTTCCAGCGGCTTGTCCTCATAAAAGATGGCGACGATAGGCGACACCGTGGAATAGGCGCCGGTCAGCTTGGAGCGGAGCGACTTGGTCTCATAAGCAGTTACCGGTATGCGGACGGCCTTTCCGTTTTCGAACAGGAAGACAATATTATGTCCCTCGGTATATTCCGCAAAGCTTTTGCCGAAGATACAGCGCTCCTCCGCATCAAATTTCAGTTTGGCGGGAACATAGTCCCCCAAAGCCGAGGCTTTGGTGCAGTCAAAGGCAGACAGCTGGGATTTGTAGCACTGCCCTTTGTCCGAGAAGAAAAGGAGTTTTTTTGTATTGTCGCTCTCCTCCACCATACGGAGCGAGTCCCCTTCCTTAAATTTCTGCTCGTCGCTGCCCCGTAAGGACTGCATGGTGATCTTCTTGAAGTAGCCCTCTCGGGTGAGCAGGATCCGCACCGGGTAGTTTTCGACCTCCACCGTGCTTTTGGCTACATACTTGGGAATTTCCTCGTAGATCAGCTGGGTTCGCCGCGGCATCCCGAACTTTTTCTTGATCTCCAAGAGCTGGCGGGCAATATATTTTTTCAGGCGGGCGTCGCTTTTCACAAGATCGGTCAGATCTTCAATTTCCTTGCGGAGCTCTTCGATCTCCTGAACCCGGTTGAGAATATATTCTTTATTGAGGTTGCGCAGCTTAATTTCAGCGATGTATTCTGCCTGTATCTGATCGATGGAGAAGCCTGCCATCAGGTTTGGCACCACATCCTTGTCGTTTTTGGTCTCACGGACAATTTTAATGGCAAGGTCGATATCGAGCAAAATCTTGCCGAGCGCCACCAAAAGGTGCATCCGTTCCTGCTTCTTTTTCAGATCGTAGGTCAGCTCGCGCTTGACACAGCTCATCCGGAAGCGGATCCATTCCTTCAGAATACCGATGATGCCGGTCTGCACCGGGGAGCCGTCGATCAGAACATTGAAGTTGCAGGAAAAGTCGTCCTGCAAGGCGGTCTGGCTGTAGAGCTTTTCCATTAGCGCCTCCGGGTCGACTCCGCGCTTCAGATCGAGAGTAAGCTTGAAGCCGTTTAGGTCGATCTCATCCCGGAAGTCCGAGATCTCCTTCAGCTTCCCCTCTTTGACCAGATCGCCCAGTTTTTTCATGATAATTTCCAGGGAGGTGGAATAGGGAATCTGGACAATATCGATGCAGTTGGCAGCCTTGTCATAGACATAGCGGGCACGCATTTTAAAGGAGCCCTTTCCGGTTTCATAGATTCGCAAGAGTTGTTCCTTATTATAGATCAGAAAAGCGCCTCCGGGGAAATCGGGAGCTTTGACGATGTCGAGCATCTCCTCCGCTGTGGTGTCGGGATTCTTCAGAATCTGCACCGTGCCGTCGCAGATTTCTGCCAAGTTAAAGGAGCAGATTTTGCTGGCCATACCTACGGCGATGCCCATATTGGCCGAAACCAGAATATTCGGGAAAGAGGTGGGAAGCAGTACCGGCTCCTTCATGGTGTTGTCGTAGTTGGGAACGAAATCCACGGCATCCTTATCGATACCGTCGAAGATTTCACTGCAGAAGGGGTCGAGTTTTACCTCGGTATACCGGGAGGCGGCATAGGCCATATCGCTGCTGTACTGCTTGCCGAAGCTTCCCTTCGAGTCGATAAAGGGATGAAGCAACGACTCATTGCCTCGGGTAAGCCGCACCAGCGTCTCGTAGATCGAAGCGTCACCGTGAGGATTCAGCTTCATGGTCTGTCCCACAACATTGGCGCTTTTGGTTCGCGGCCCAGTCAAAAGCCCCATTTTGTACATGGTATAGAGCACCTTGCGGTGTGAGGGCTTGAAGCCGTCGATCTCCGGGATAGCCCGGGAAACGATCACGCTCATGGCATAGGGCATGTAGTTTTTTTCTACCGTTTCGGTGATCTTTTGATCGACTACCGGCGCGGTGTTGAGGAACAAATCGTCGTGATCGGGGACTTTGTTTCTGCTTTTTCTTGCCATTTTTAATCTATCCTGTTCGTATTATCTCTTCAAAACTAAAGTTTTATAACGGTATAACCGGAGGCCTTCAGAAGGCGGTTATAGAGCGCAAGCCCCATGTCTTGTCGGGATGGAAGCGGCGCGTAGACCGTTTTAATCGCCGGTTTTTCATCGAGCTCCCTCAGGGCGGAAAAGAGGCGGTGCGCCATGAGAGCGGCGTTCTTTTGGGGGCCGAGAGAGATGGCATTGGCGCCTGTCAGCATCTCCTTCATCTCCTCATAGCATAGAAAGGCGACATCGGGAAGGTCTTTTTTCGATATCATGAAGGAGGACAACGCTTCCTCGCTTCCCGATAGCAAAATCACACTGGCTTTTGGCGCGTAGTGGCGGTATTTCATCCCGGGGGCAAGGGGCGTTTCCCCGTCGGAGAGCCGCTCGGTTACCGCCTTGTCGAGAGTGACCGAAAACCCTGCTTCTTCTAACATTTCCACCGTAATGGCGCCCGGCCGCAGCAGCTTGACTGCTTTTTCCCCCTCCGGAAGAAGGATCGTCGATTCGAGGCCGAAGTCCGAGGGACCGCCGTCCAAAATTCCGTCGATCCGTCCCTCCATGTCGGCAAGGACATGCTCTGCCGTGGTGCAGGAGGGTCGCCCCGAGCGGTTAGCACTGGGGGCGGCGACGGCAGAGCCGACGGCGGCGATCAGCCGATGTGCTACCGTATGGGCTGGCACCCGCAGGGCGACGGTCGAAAGACCTCCGGTTACCGACCGGGGAACGATTTCGCGCTTGGGCAGAATTACTGTCAGAGGGCCGGGCATGAAGAGCGATGCCAGCTTTTCGTAGCAGGGGTTGACAACGGCATAGCGGTCGGCATCCTCGGAGCGGGCTAAATGGAGGATCAGCGGATTGTCCGAGGGGCGTCCCTTGGCAAGGTAAATCTTGGTCGCTGCCTCTTCGTCGAGGGCTGAGGCGCCAAGTCCGTAGACTGTTTCGGTGGGAAAGGCCACAAGGCCACCCTGCTTCAGAATCTTTGCTGCCTCATCGATGGCTTTCTCGTCCGGTACGCGCCAGAGCTTTGTCTCTTTCGATTCCATGCCGTTCCTCCTTTCTTTGGTCTAAGCCTGTTCCGAAGAATCCCGGTTTTTAAGCTTTTCCGCCGTGTCGGCGGCAAGCAATGCGTCAATCATTCCGTTGATTTCGCCGTTCATGAAATTTTCAAGGGAATAGAGAGTGAGGCCGATGCGGTGGTCGGTGACGCGTCCCTGCGGGAAGTTATAGGTGCGGATGCGCTCGCTGCGGTCACCGGTCCCTACCTGACTCTTCCGCTCTCCCGCAATTTGGTCGAACTGTTCCTGCCGCCGAATGTCGTAGAGCTTGGTACGGAGCATGAAAAGAGCCTTTTCCTTGTTCTGAAGCTGACTGCGCTCCTCCTGACACTCCACCACAATCCCCGAGGGCTTGTGCAGAATCCGAATGGCCGATTCGGTCTTGTTGATATGCTGCCCTCCGGCACCGCTGGATTTGCAGGTCTCGATCAAAAGATCCTGCGGAAGGATTTCCACCTCCACTTCGTCCGCTTCGGGCAGCACCGCCACCGTGACGGTGGAGGTGTGGATCCGTCCGGAATTTTCGGTGGCCGGTACCCGCTGTAGCCGGTGGACGCCGCTTTCAAACTTGAACCGGCTGTAGGCGCCGTCCCCCTTGACCATGAAGGAGACTTCCTTGAAGCCGCCGAGGCCGGTTTCGTTGACCCCCAAAAGGTCATAGCGGAACCCCGCCGCCGTGGCGTACATGGTGTACATGCGATAGAGCGAGGCGGCAAAGAGCGCCGCCTCTTCCCCGCCGGCGCCTCCTCGGATCTCCACGATCACGTTTCGGTCATCGTTCGGATCCCGGGGCAGAAGAAGGATTTTGATCTCCTCCTCCAGCTTGTCGGCAAGTGCCTTGGCTTCATAATATTCCTCTTCGGCGATTTCCCGCATTTCGGGGTCGGAAAAGAGCGATGCGGCTTCCTCACGGGCGGTAAGAACCCGGCGGTACTCGCGGTATTTCTCTACCAATGGGGTCATGGCCTTGTGCTCCCGCATGAGGCGGCGGTACTCCCGCTGGTCGTTGACCACAGCAGGATCAGCCAGCCTCTCCCCTATTTCCTCGTATTTTTTTACCGCATCGTCAAGCTTGGAAAACATAGCATTCCTTCCGGATTGTTCTTTGTGTATAAACTATCTTGTAAAGCAGCGTAGCTGTCAGGAGAGAAAATCAAATTCGAAATCGTAGATCGAAACGGTATCCCCGTCTTTGGCGCCCTTCTCTTCCAGTGCCTTGATAACGCCGTTGTTCCGCAATACCCGCTGAAAATACATCAGCGATTCCCGATCGCTGAAATTGATGTTGCCCATGACGCGATAGAGCCAATCGCCCTCCACCACATAGACCCCATTGACATTCTTCACGGTGAATTCGTGTCCGTCCGCGCTCTCCTCCGGTTCTTTGTACTCGCTTTCGTAGACAAGAATCGGCGGAAGGGACTGCAGCTCCTGATAGGCCGCCTCGATCAGGGTGTCAAGGTTTTCTCCGGTAGCGGCAGAGATATAGATCACCGAAAGCCCCTCCTCTTCGGAAAAGGCACGAAAGGCGTCGAGGGATGCAGGATCCTCCACAAGATCCGACTTGTTGGCCGCCACAATCTGTTTTCGGGAAGCAAGCTCCGGACTGTAACGGGCAAGCTCCCGGTTGATCAGTCGGATATCCTCCACCGGGTCGCGTCCTTCGCTGCCCGAGATATCCACCACATGGATGAGAAGCCGGCAGCGATCTACATGCTTTAAAAAGGCATGGCCGAGGCCAAGACCCTCCGAGGCACCTTCAATCAGCCCAGGAATGTCGGCCGCTATAAAAGCGCGGTTCCCGCTCAGTTCCACCACGCCGATGGAGGGCTCCAGCGTGGTAAAGTGATAGTCTGCCACTTTGGGACGGGCTGCGGAGATCCGGGAGAGAAGCGAGGACTTTCCCACATTGGGGATACCCACCAGTCCCACATCGGCGATCAGCTTTAGTTCCAGAATGACTTCTTTGCTCTCCCCTAAAATGCCCGACTTGGCAAAGCGGGGGATCTGTCTTGTGGGGGTAGCAAAGTGCCGGTTTCCCCAGCCGCCCTTTCCGCCCCGGCAGATGAGAAAGTCGCCGGGTTCGGAGAGATCCTTAATCACAAGACCGCTGGCCGCGTCCTTGATCACGGTTCCCAGAGGAACCGGAAGTATCAGATCCTCCCCGTTTTTGCCGTGGAACTTTTTCTTGGCACCGTCCCCGCCGTTTTCGGCCTTGAACTTGCGCTTATACTTGTAAAAGGTCAGGGTGTTCATCCCTTCCTCAACCCGGAAAAAGATGCTCCCCCCCTTGCCGCCGTCCCCGCCGTCGGGGCCGCCGTCGCAAATATACTTTTCCCGATTGA
>CAZGQH010000050.1:0-8308 GCA_964527575.1 uncultured Lachnospiraceae bacterium | reverse complement strand
CTGCAGATAGCGGGCCTTCTTGTCCTCCAAGACAAAGAGGACAACATGCCGCAGAACCACCTTTTTTCCCTTATTGTAGGCCTTGACAAAGAGGTGGTTTTCATTCAGTACGCCGTATTTCAAGAAAGTCTCCTTTCTCTGGAACGATCAAAAAGCTTTCCGAAAACAAAAACCCCCGGACCACCGGAAGATAACTCCCGACGAATAACGGCGGTTTTGATTGACATCAATAGGAAAGTCTTGCTCTTCCTTTTTGTCTTCTTCTTTTGAGAACCTTGCGTCCGTTTGCCGTGCTCATTCTCTTCCGGAAACCATGCTCCTTCTTACGCTGACGAACCTTAGGCTGATAAGTTCTAAGCATTTTTACACCTTCTTTCAATAAAGAACTGCCCCGATCGGCAAAACGCCGACAAAGGGTGAATTCATGGCCGCAGGGCTCCGGCAGGCATCCCTACGTCCTCTCTTTTGCGACAGTTACTATTATAACCATAAAAACCCCTTTTTGTCAAGAACCTTTTTGCAGAATTCAAAAGCAAAATAAAGATATTGTGTAAAATTAAAATTAATAAATCGTAAATATTTTAATTCAAAATTCGGAAAAGGAAAAAAGGGTTGCATTTTGTTCGGCTTTTCGCTATAATATAATTAATTATTATTTAAATATAAGTGATATAGGGGGAGGTATGTTCTTTTTTCCGGAAAAGCCATTTTTTCTTTTGCGAAAGAGACTTTTCGGTCTTTAAAAAAGGACATCATTCTCAATTCTCCTTTCGGAAAGGAACAGACAATTTATGCAGGAATGGAAAGAGCTGTGGCAGAGCATCCTGTCCCAGCTGGAAACCAAACTCACCGCTATCACCATGGATCTTTGGTTCAAAGGTGCCGAGCTGATCTCGCTCGACGACAATGTCGCCGTCATTTCGCATACAAGCCCCTTCAAAAAATCGATCATCGAAAAGCGCCATCTTTCCCTGCTGGAGGAGGTGTTTGAGGAAGTCCTCGGCTTTCCCGTCAAAATCATCATCACCCTTGCCGGACAGAATCCGGAGGATTCCACAGAAGAGAATGCTTCGGAAAAAGCTTCCGAGAAGCCGGCAGCCCCCGGGCAAACCGCATCTGGAATGGATTCTTCTTCCGGCAATCCGATGCAGCAAAGTCCGGTTTCCCTGCGGTCGGCTCCCCCGGCAGCCACGACCGCGGAATCTGAGGAATCCTTTCCCGAGTCCAAAGGAAGCAGCTATCCCCCCATCAACAACGAATATACCTTTGAAAATTTCGTGGTGGGCAGTTCCAACAAGTTCGCCCACGCTGCCTGCACCGCCGTGGCGGCGCATCCCGCACAGGAATATAACCCCCTCTTTATCTATGGTCCCTCGGGTCTCGGCAAGACCCATCTGCTCAACGCCATTATGAACGAGATCCGGAAGAATCAGCCCAATGTGGCCATTATCTATGTGAAGGGGGACGAATTCACCAATCAAATGATTGAGAGCATCGCCACCAAAAGCCAGGAGAAATTCCGGGCCAAATACCGCAAGGCCGACGTGCTTCTCATCGACGATATTCAGTTCATCGCCGGAAAGGATTCCACCCAGGAGGAATTTTTCCATACCTTCAACGCTCTCTATGAGGATCACAAGCAGATCATCATGACCTCCGACCGTCCTCCCCGGGACATCAAGACCTTAGAGGACCGGCTGAAGACCCGCTTTGAATGGGGCCTCATCGCCGACATCCAGCCGCCGGACTTTGAACTGCGCATCGCCATCATGCGGAACAAGGCCAATATGATCGGCATGACGCTGCCCGACGAGGTTCTGACCTTCATTGCCGAAAATCTGAAAAGCAACATCCGGCAGATTGAAGGCGCCATCAAGCGGATCTGTGCCCGTTCTTTCCTGAACGGTGATCCCATCACCGTCGAGCTTGCCAAGAACTGCATCTCGGAATTCATTGTGGTCAACGATCCCCCCGAGATCACGGCAAAAAAGATCGTGGAGACCGTATCAAAGAAATACGGGATCTCTACCGACGATATCTATGGCCGCAAGCGCAACAAGCCGGTATCCAACGCCCGCAACATCAGTATCTTCATTATCCGGAAGATCACGAATCTTTCTCTGACCAGCATCGCTCAGATCTTTGAGCGGGATCATACTACGATCATGTCGGCGGTCAAATCGATTGAAGGGGAGACGCAGACCAATCCGCTCTTAGAGATCGAGATTCAGGAGATGATCAAGGAGATCACCGAATGAGCTATCTCCGCCTCTTCGGCGATCACCTTTTGAGGGAAGAAGAAATCGTCGGTATTTTTGATTTAGACAGCGCCACCGAAATGCCGGTATCCCGTCTTTTTCTGCGCTGCCGGGAGGCCGAAAAAAGGCTGGTCACCGCCTCAAAAAACATTCCCCGCTCCTTTATCGTCACGTCCGATCGGGTGTACTTTTCCCACACCACCTCCCGGGCGCTTCTCAAAAATCTGAAAGGAAGCTGACCCCAGCTTTTCCACAATCTGTTGAAAAACCCATCTGTGGAGAATCGGTGGAAAACAAAAAAATCCGAGCCGCTTTTTTTCACCCGCTTTTTTTTCCACCGCGGGACCACGGAGATTCGACAGACTTTCTCCGGAAGAGAAGAGGAGAAAAAGCCGCATCACAAAAGGACAAACCATACTTTTTCACAGTTTCCACTCCCCCTACTACGACTTCTGTTTAAAAACTTTATTTTTCTTATTTTTTATTTTTCTCTCACGGAATTTTCGGGAAGAACGATCAAGTGAAAATCCCAAACACAACGCGGGAAGAAAAAAGAAAGGACTCGAAATCATGCGTATAACCTTTGAAAAAGAGATACTGGAAAATGCCGTCAACGACTCGCTCTGCGCCGTTTCCGAAAAAAATACCTATCCCACCCTCGAGTGTATCCGGTTTCGGTGCGAGGACGGCGGCACAGTCTGCTCGCTGACCACCTTCGACCTGAACAAGGGCTTTCTTACCGAAATTCCCGCCAACATCGAAAAGGGCGGCAACTATCTGATCAATGCGGCCAAGCTGAACCGGATTATCAAGTTTCTTCCCGACCGGAGCGTGACCATCGATATCAACGAAAAAAATATCGTCAAGGTATCCAGCGGCCGCTCGAAATTTGAGCTGCATGCTCTCGAGGGTGAGACCTTCCCGAACATTCCCGAGCTGGACGGCGAGCGGGGTTTTACCGTCTCCTCCGATATTTTAAAGGGAATGCTGGGTCAGGTCTACTTTGCCATCGCGGTCACCGATCAGCGTCCCATGCTCTGCGGCGCTCTTTTCAACGTTACTGACGGAAAGCTGAAGATTGTCTCCTGTGACGGAAACCGGCTGGCCATCCGGGAAACGGCCTGCGAGCTTGGCAACCGGAACCGGGACGAATCGAGCCTGAATCTTTCCTTCATCGTACCGGGAAAAACGCTCTCGCAGCTCACACGGCTGATGAACGAAAAAGAAGAAGAGCTTACGGTGATTTTGGCGAGAAAGCATGTGATCTTCCGACTGGCGGACAAGATCTTTTTCTCCCGCCTGATCGACGGCGAATACATCGATTACAACCGGGTCATTCCCAAAGAAACCAAGATCGACGCGGTGGTCGACCGACTGGCTTTCATTTCCTCGCTGGAACGGGCGTCTCTTGTCACCGAGGACAAGAGCCTCGGCCAGGTCAAGAGCCATGTCAAATTTGAATTTGAAAACGAAGTACTGAAGGTTTCTTCCGAATCGCTTTCGGGCAGCGTTTACGACGAGGTGCCGATCGAAAAGACCGGAGACGATCTGACTATAGGCTTCAACTGCCGGTATTTTCTCGATGCCCTGAAGAGTGCCGACAGCGAGAAGATCAAAATCTCGATGATCAGCCCCCTGATGAGTGTGGTTATCACCTCGGCTGACGAGGAAAAGGATGAGGACAAGACCGACTATCTCTATATGGTCTGCCCGGTTCGGATGAACTGACCGGAGAAGGAAGCAGAGATAAGAGAATATGATCTTACAGCAGGCGGCCTATTACAACTTTCGCAACATCGAAAACGAGACCCTGCATTTCTGTGAGGGGATCAATATTCTTTGCGGCGACAACGCCGTGGGAAAGACCTCGGCCTTGGAAGGGATCTATCTCTGTGCACAGGGAAGGAGCCACCGCACTTCTCATGAAAGGGATTATCTTCGCTTTGGATCGGAGTTTGCCGGCGTTGGCGTTACCTATCGGGACAAGGATCGTGTGAACCGGCTGAATATTACCTGGGCGGAAAAGGGAAAGCGCAGCTGTACCAAGAATGAGGTTGTCATTAAAAAGCTGAGCGAATTTATCGGCAACTTCCGGGCTGTCCTCTTCACGCCGGAGCACCTTTCGATCGTCAAGGAAGGGCCGGCTCTCCGCCGCGCCTTTCTCGACAACGCCATCTCGCAGCTTGACCGGAGCTATCTTGCTTCCCTGCAGCGCTATACGGCAATTCTGACACGCCGGAACCGGATTTTGTCCGACGGGGTGAGGGAACCGGCACTGCTCGATACCCTGGCGGTCTGGTCGAAGCAGCTGGCGGCAGAGGCCGCGCTTCTGTCGGCAAAACGGCAGGCCTATACCAAGCGGGCCGAGGAGCATGTTCGTGTGATCTTTCGGGACATGACGGTCGGACGGGAGAGTCCCACGCTCGTTTATACCGGTGAGAGAAGCGAAGAAGAATTTGAAAAACAGCTGAGCGAGCATGTCGACAAGGAGCTGCGCTACGGCTCCACGCTCTATGGCATACACAAAGACGATATCACCGTCTGCCTCAACGGGAAGGAAGCGCGGGGCTTTGCTTCCCAAGGGCAGCAGAGAAGCCTCTCGCTCGCCCTGAAGCTGGCGGAGGGGGAGATCTCCCGGGAGGATACCGGAGAATATCCGGTCTTTCTCTTTGACGATGTCCTGTCCGAGCTTGACAGAGGACGGCGGGACTATCTGATGGGAGGCTTAAACGGGAGGCAGGTCATCCTGACTACCTGTGAAAAAGAGGGTTTCCCGACAGAGAGCAATATTATTTTTGCGGAAAACGGCCGCTTTGCCGAGAACAAGAATAAGGCCGGCGAATAAAGGATTAGGTGAAACAATGGCAGAGATCAAAAGCAACACATACGACGAAAATCAGATTCAGGTACTGGAGGGGCTGGAAGCGGTTCGGAAACGGCCGGGTATGTACATCGGCTCGACTTCGATCCGGGGTCTTCATCATCTGGTGTATGAAATCGTGGATAACTCGATTGACGAGGCGCTGGCCGGCGCCTGCAGCGAAATCACCGTTACGCTGGAAAAGGACGGAAGCTGCTCGGTCAAGGACGACGGACGGGGTATCCCGAACGCGATCAACCACAAAACCGGCGCCCCTACGCCGGAGGTGGTCTTCACGGTGCTTCACGCCGGAGGAAAGTTCGGAGGAGAGGGCTATGCCATTTCGGGCGGACTGCACGGTGTGGGCGCCTCGGTGGTAAATGCGCTTTCGGAATGGTTGGTCTATGAGAACAGTCGGGAAGGGGAGACCTATTCCGAGCGCTTTGCCAGAGGTGCGGTGGCGGAGCCCTTTCACAAAATCGAAGCCGATCCCGACCGCCACGGGCTTTATGTCCGCTTCCTTCCCGACAAGGAGATCTTTGACGAGGTGGTCTTTGATTACGCCACTCTTCTCAACCGGCTCAGAGAGCAGGCTTTTCTGAACGCCGGCGTCCGGATTGTTTTCCGCGATCTGCGGGGCGAAGAGCCGGTGGAAGAGACCCTTCACTACGAAGGGGGCATCCGCAGCTTCGTCAGCCATCTGAATGCCGCCAAACACGGGGAGCTGATTCATCCGGAAGTAATCTATATTTCGGCAAAAAAGGATACCACCACGGCTGAAGTGGCGATTCAGTATAACGACAGCTTCAATGAAACCCTCATGACCTTCGCCAACAACATCCATACCCTGGAGGGCGGCACTCATGAGACCGGCTTCAAGACCGCCATCACCCGAGTGCTCAATGAATATGCCCGGAAGCAGAACTATCTGAAGGATTCGGATAAGCCCCTCACCGGCGAAGATGTCCGGGAGGGTATCTGCGCTGTGGTGTCGGTGAAGTTGCACGAGCCTCAGTTTGAGGGACAGACCAAGACCAAGCTCGGCAATTCCGAGATCCGAACCTTTGTGGACTCGATCGTCACCGAAAAGCTCTCGGAGTATATGGAGGAAAATCCCGCCGTCTGCAAGGCCATTCTCGACAAGGCTCTGGCCGCCTGCCGGGCAAGAGAAGCGGCCCGCAAGGCAAGAGAGCTGACAAGACGCAAAGGGGTTCTTGAGGGCAGCGGTCTTCCCGGCAAGCTCTGGGACTGTCAGGAAAAGCGGGCTGAGGTTACCGAGCTCTTCCTGGTAGAGGGTAATTCCGCAGGCGGTTCCGCCAAGGACGGACGAAATTCCAAATTTCAGGCAATTCTTCCCCTGCGCGGTAAGGTTCTGAACGTCGAAAAGAGCCGGCTGGACAAAATCTATGCCAACACCCAGCTGATTCCCATCATTCAGGCACTGGGCTGCGGCATCGGCAGCGATATGGACATCTCGAAGCTCCGTTACGGAAAAATCATCATCATGGCGGATGCCGATGTGGACGGCGCTCACATTCAGATTCTGCTTCTCACCTTCTTCTTCCGGCATATGAAAAAGCTGATCGAAGAGGGGCATATCTATCTGGCACAGCCGCCCCTTTATAAGGTCACCAAGGGCAAGCAGGAGCGCTATGCCTTTTCGGATGAGGAGAGGGATTTCTTTATCAACGAGCTGGGCGGCAAAAATGTGGAAGCCGAGCGCTACAAAGGTCTCGGTGAAATGGATCCGCCTCAGCTTTGGGAGACCACCATGGATCCCGAGCATCGGACGCTGCTCCGCGTCACGATTGAAGACGCCATTGCCGCCGACGAGGTCTTTTCGGTGCTGATGGGCGAAAAAGTCGAGCCCCGGCGGGACTTTATCGAAAAGAATGCCAACTATGTCACCAATCTGGATGTGTGATGCTTTTTACCACCATAACCCTGAATCCGGCAGTTGACCGGACCGAATACCTCACCGGCCTTTTTACCGGGGAGGTTAATCGCCCCTACAAGACCCGTCTTTCGGCGGGAGGTAAGGGAATCAATCTGTCGCGGGCCCTGCGTGAGCTTGCGGCAGAGGTCAATACGATCAGCTTTGCCGGCGGAAAGACCGGGGAGCTTCTCGGCGAGCTTTTGGAGAGAGAAGGGCTGCCCGCCCGCCTTCTTCCCTCGGACTTTGAGACGCGCTGTGCGATCAAACTGGTGACCGGGGGAAAAACCACCGAGATCAACGAGGAGGGAAGGCTATCCTCCCGGGAGATCGAGACGCTTCTTTTGGAGATCGGTGAGCTTGCCGCCATGAGTGACATTCCACAGACCGTATTTCTCTGCGGAAGTTTTCCACAGGGTGTGAATAAAAATGTGTATAACTTTCTGATAACCCTTTTGGAAGGCTGTGGAATCACGACCGTGGTCGATACCTCCGGCGAGGGGCTTGTGGAAAGTCTGAAGGCCTCGCCGGCCCTGATCAAACCGAACGAAAACGAGCTTGCCTATCTTTACGGCGGGTTTTTTTCGGGCGAGTCGGAGCTTGTGGAATTTTGTCGGGAGCTCTATGTGGATAACGGCAGCGAAATACTCTGTACCCTTGGGGAAAAGGGTTCGCTTTTTGTGGGAGCGGAAGGCGTTTTCCGACAGGCTTCCCAGAGGATATCCCCCTGCAATCCCACAGGCGCGGGGGATCGCTTCCTTGCCGCCTTCTCCTTTGCTTACTACGAAAAGAAGACCGGAGCAAAAAAGGCGCTGGCCTTTGCGGACGAATTTGTGAGAAAATCGCTTTTGGCCGGCGAACGATAAAAAAATTTTGATGACAGCACCTGCAGATTCGGATGAAGCAGAAACTCTCTCTCTCTCTGCAAGGGAATACAGAAAATCCTTTCACAGATGAAAGACAGAAAGGGAAAATAAGATGGCAGAAAATTACGAATACAAAGATCAGAAAATAGTCGACGTGCAGATGGAAAAGGAAGTCAAGAAATCCTTTATCAACTATGCCATGTCGGTTATTGTGGCGCGGGCCCTGCCCGATGTGCGGGACGGTATGAAGCCGGTTCATCGGCGGATTCTCTACGCCATGTATGAGGACCGGCTGACCCACGACAAGCCCTTCCGGAAGTCGGCTACCACCGTGGGCAACGTGCTGGGACGCTATCATCCCCACGGCGACGCATCGGTCTACGACGCCATG
>CAZGQH010000049.1:0-8352 GCA_964527575.1 uncultured Lachnospiraceae bacterium | reverse complement strand
ATTCGCATTCTCTCGGTGCGGGCCGTCCGTGAGACCTGCGTCTGCGATCTGGCCGCCATTTTAGGAATGACCCAATCAGCTATCTCCCATCAGCTCCGTTCTCTGAAAAACGCTTCCCTCATCCGCTCCCGCCGGGAGGGAAAGACAGTCTACTATTCCCTGGCTGACGCCCATGTCGTGGCGATTCTGGCCTGCGCCACCGATCACATCCGCGAATAATGATACGAAAACGAAAGGAATCCTGTCATGAAAAAGACCTACAAATTGGAAGATCTCGACTGTGCCGCCTGCGCCGCCAAAATGGAGGCAAAGATCAAAAAGCTGTCGGGGGTGACCGACGCCACCGTCAGCTTTCTCTCCCAGAAGATGACCATCACCTTTTCCGAGGCCGCCGATCCCGAGGCGGTGATGAAGGAGGTCGTGACGGTCTGCAGCAAGGTCGAGCCCGACTGCCGCATCCTTCTTTGACCGAAAGGAAGCTTTTCCGATGAAACGCTTCAACCAAAAGCAAAAAAGACAGCTGATCCGCATTCTGGCGGCAGCGTTTCTCACCGCCTTTGTCCTGCTTCTGACGCATTTTCTCTCGGCAAGCGATCTCGTCACGCTGCTCGCCATTCTGCCGGTCTATCTTTTCATCGGCTGGGATGTGCTTTTGGCAGCCCTGCGGGATATCGGCCACGGGCAGGTCTTCGGGGAAAAATTCCTTATGGGTCTTGCCACCATCGGCGCGCTGGCTCTGGGGGAGGGAATGGAGGCCGTGGCGGTGATGCTCTTCTTCCAGGTGGGCGAGCTCTTCGAATCGGTGGCTACCACCAATGCCCGGAAGAATCTTTCGGCGCTTGCCTCCCTCTGCCCCGATGAGGCAGTGGTGCTGCGGGAGGGCAATGAAGTTACGGTCCCTGTGGACGAAGTGGCGCTGGGCGAGCTTACGGTGGTGCCTGCCGGCGGACGGATTCCGCTTGACGGAATCATCGAAGAGGGGGACGCCAATATCGACTTTTCCTCTCTCACCGGGGAGTCCACGCCGGTCTTTCGCCGGGCAGGCGAAACTGTCCCCAGCGGGGTGATCCCGCTGGACTCCCGCCTTATCATCCGCACGACCCACACGGCGGAAAATGCCAGCACCACCCGCATCCTCACGCTGATGGAGGAGGCGCTTTCGAAAAAGGGAAAACACGAGCGCTTTATCACCCGTTTTTCACTCTTTTACACCCCTATTGTGGTGCTGGCCGCCCTTGTTGTGGCCTTCGGCCTGCCTCTTTTTGCCGGGGGAAGCTACCTTGCGGCGCTGCCGGTTTATCTGCACCGGGCGCTGACCTTCCTCGTGATCTCCTGCCCCTGTGCGCTGGTTATCTCGGTGCCGCTGGCCTTTTTCGGTGCGGCGGGCTCCGCTGCCCGAAAGGGAATTATCTTCAAAAGCAACGAAGCGATTGAACGGCTGGCCTCTGTCCGCACCGCTTTCTTTGACAAGACCGGGACGCTGACCGAGGGAGCCTTTGCGATCACGCAAGTTCTGCTGGCCGAGGGAGAAAACCCGCCGGTGAAAGACAGTAAAGAACTTCTCACTCTTGCGGCGGCGGCCGAATCGCCCTCCACCCATCCGCTGGCCAAGGCCATCACGGCGGCGGCCTCCTTTGACCGGGATGCGCTCTCGGAGATCACCGAAGAGCGGGGACGGGGCCTCTCCTGCCTCTATCAGGGAAAGCGCGTGGCGGTGGGAAGCGCTGCCTTCCTGGAAGCCGAGGCTGCGGATTTTGCCCAAGCTTCAAAGAAGCTTGAGGCTTCAAAGAAGCTTGAGGCTTCAGAGAAGCGCGAAGCTTCCCCGGAGCTTGGCGAAGCGACTGCCGTCCATGTGGCGGTGGACGGACGCTATGCCGGCAGCATTCTGCTGGCAGACAGACTGAAGGCTTCTGCCCGTCCCCTCTTCTCCTCCCTGCGTCAGCTGGGGGTGGAGAGCGTGATTCTTTCGGGCGACCGGACCCCCACGGTGAAGGCGGTGGCGGAAGAGCTGGCCGCCGACCGGGCAGAGGGCTCGCTTCTCCCTCAGGATAAGGTGGAGGCGGTCAGGGCGGCAAACGCGAACGGCGTCACGGTTTTTGCCGGAGATGGCATCAACGACGCGCCGGTTCTCGCCGCCGCCGGCGTGGGCTTTGCCATGGGGGGCATCGGCTCCGACGCCGCCATCGAGGCGGCGGATGCGGTTCTCACCGATGACAACCCCGAAAAGGTGGCCTGGGCGATCCGCCTCTCCCGCTTCTCCCTTCGGATTGTGAAGGAAAATATCATTTTCGCGCTGACTGTGAAATTTGTCATTCTGATTCTCGGCTTTTTCGGCTATGCCGGCATGTGGGCCGCCATCTTTGCCGATGTGGGGGTATCGGTGCTGGCGATTCTGAACGCCATCCGCGCCCTTCGTTTCGGCGGGATGGCTTCCGATAAAAAGACGGGCTGAGCATCTCTTACGACCTTGAAACCGAAAGGAAGATCCGAACATGAAAAAAGCGCTTCTAATGATCAATCCCAAGTCGGGAAAGCAGGCGGCGAAGCTGGGCTTTTACAGCATCGTCGCCAACCTTTCCCTGAAATATGAGGTGACGGTCCACATCACCCGCTCGGGGGAGGATATCATCAAAACCGCCCGGGAATGCACCTTCCCCACGCTCATCGTCTGCGGCGGGGACGGCACCCTGTCGGGGACCGTACAGGGACTGATGGAAAACCCCGCCCGGGAGGAGATCAAGCTGGGTTATATCCCCTGCGGCACGGCCAACGACGTGGCCTCGACCTTAGAGATTCCCAAAACGCTGGCAGCGGGCGCCCTCTATGTCTGCCGCAACAGCCCGAAAAACCACGATATCGGCAGAATCGGGGACCGTCCCTTTGTCTATACCGCCTCCTTCGGCACGTTTACCAAGGCTTCCTATGAGACCCCGCAGGACGCGAAGAACCTTCTCGGCGGGTTCGCCTATCTTCTGAACGGCGCCACCGAGCTTCTCGATGTGAAGGGATACGACATCTCGATCGAATGGGAGGAGGGGGTCTTGCACAAGAAGGATATCACCTTCTGCGGCGTTTCCAACACCCACTACTTAGGGGGCGGCCTGATTCGCTATCCCGCCGACTTTGCCGAGCTGGACGACGGAAAACTCGAGCTTATCACGGTAGTCCGGCCGAAAAATCTCTTTGATCTTGAAAATATCGTCCGATCGATTGCCCTGCGGGAGTTCAACAACGAGTATATCTCGCTGATCCAGTCCTCCCACTTCAAAATCCGTTCCGTTGTCCCCCTTTCCTGGACGGTGGACGGGGAGAATGGCGGCGAAATGCGGGAGGCCGATATCACCTGCCTTCCCGGCGCACTCCATCTCATCCGCAAGTAGAGTACATAGGGAGTTTTTCTGTCTCTGCAGCAGCCAACAGCCGAAAAACAAGCTGTCGCCCGATCTCATGGGCTTTCTCATATTCTGCTTCTCTGCCGATTGTACCTTTTCTGTGGACTTTCGCATCAGAGCCTTCGTCATACAAACTATAAGGCGGCAGCCGAAAGTGACTGCCGCCCATCGTTTAATACGAAGGTGTCAAAGTGTGGACTTGTCCATCGTCTGGAGAATCAGCAGTTCCATCAGAGCAGCAAGAATATTGCTCTTGGTGATCATTTCATAACGGAGTGTCCGACCATCGCTCTCCATTACGGAACGCAGGGCATACAGGAGATATACCTTGTTGTGTCTTTCAAGTTGTATGAACAAGGAATAGCATTCGCCGTCTAAAGAAAACTTTTTTTCATAGATAGGGCAATATGGATTTCTGTGGGAACTCTGCAAAAGGTCTGTTTGAAGTGCCTTATAGGTCTCACAGGCCAAATCTTTTTCTAACATTTCAATTTTTCCTCCAATAGAATTTAAGATAACTTTCTGTTCAAGTCTTGAACAGTTTGCAGATAGGCTTCTTTGATTTCTCCTTTCTTAACAATAATTATACCCTATTAAAAAAATAATGCTATATCCATCAGTAAGCACATGAGTAAATAAGTAAGCAATTATATAATGTTGTTATCAAATGCTTTCTGTAAAATGCTACAACAGTAAATGGAATGATTTTATGAATATTTACACATTGGTTTTTTTGGACACGGTGAGCTGTATATCATAGGGAGAAAAAATAAAAAAATCCCCCACGCCCAATGGCAAGGAGGGATAAATATACTATTTATTGTTTCTTATTTGATCGGGGATCACGGAGGCATTTATAAGATCAGTGGGGTCTATTTCCAACGCGTCCGCAATATCAAAAAATACTTCAAGAGAAGAACCGTTTGCGATGCCGAAAAATTCTATTGTGCTGACAGGAAAACGACTAATCCCCGTTTTTTCGGCTGGCTTTTCCTGTGACATTGCTTTTGACTTGACAATATATCTTTTGCAATCCATGCTCAAAAAGGAATTTGCGGACAAGGAACCCGCCGCCCTTCGCCGGTTGATGGAGGAGATGGGTGCGTTTATTCGCTGCAAGGAAGCGGAAGCTCCCGCAGGCAGCGAAAGCAAGTAAATTTTCTCTTGGTATCACCACGTTAACAACACATAATTTTTGAGAGCAATGATAGTGCCATCTGCAACATTGAAAGATCAATGCAAAAAGTCAGGTCAAGCTAAAGTTTCAGCCTCGGTATAAAGTTTTTCGTAACGTGAGAGCATGATACAACGGAGGGGGAATGAATTACATTCCCCCTCCGTTTGCTTTTGTCTGAAAAATTTTCAGATGTAAAATTTTAGTTTTGCAGGTGCGCTGCGATACATTCAACATTTTCCGCAATCGGTTTTGTTCCGTCAAGGCGCAGGATGGGACAGGTTAAAGTTTGTATCCATTCTTCAACCGCGCTTTCCGAGCGGGATTCCACAAAGCGAAAAAAATTCTCTTCCTGTTCCTGTAAATTGCCGCCGGGCAGGATTCTGTCGCCGAATTTCTGAAAAGAACGGTTTCTGACCCGTTCGATCCGGATATCCTTGGGAACGGTAAGCATGACGGCACAGGAAAGGGTTTGGGCGAAAGCTTTTCCGTAATCCCCTTTCACAGAAGCCAGAACAAAGTGTCCCTGGAGGTTGATCTCTTGCATAAGGAGCTGTTCAACCTCTTCGCGGGTACGGGGAGAGGCATAGGGATAGTCCGCATTGGTTTTGGGAAAATACAGATCTTCGATATCGATAAAATGAAAATCCAGTCTCTCGGCAAGCGCTTTTCCCAGCGTGCTTTTTCCCGCACCGTTCAGCCCGCAGACGATGATCCCTGTTCCCATGTGATTCTCCGTCAACTTGTTTGTCGTTCTCCGCTTTGATTGGTTCCCGATTGTTTCCGCCTTGTCGGTTTTTCCGGCTTTTTGCCGCGGTTCGCTTGGCTTGGTTTTTTCCTTAAAACGCAGGCCCCGACTTGTCAAACCAGAAGAAGCGCTCTTCTTTTCCGTCGATCGACCAGAGGGCGGGGGAGGAATTATAGCGCCAGTCGAGGGGAATTGCCTTATTCTTTTGCTCCGAGGCGAGCTTGTAGAGCGCCTTTACATAGGCGAATTCCTCCTCGGAGAAGGCCCCCTCGGGAGCGGAAATAAAGAGGGGTGTGCCGCTCTTGGCCAGCAGAGTGAGCCACTGTTTGTTGAGCGAGAAGGGGATTTTTCCCTTCAGAAAGCCGGCGCAGTCGGCGTCGCAGTGATAGAAACGGCCGTGCTGCGGCATGCGGAAGGCCAGGGTATTGACCCCCATCCGCCGGGTGCGTTCCCAGTCGGTGCCGCTGGTGTCATCCCCGGTGCGGTTGATATGGCAATAGCCCGCGGTGAGGTGGGAGATGCAGTTGCAGCCCAGAATATAGGCCCTTCCTCCTGCGGCCTCTAAAATCGTTCGGCAGAGCTCCTTGTAGATCTCGGCGCCGGTGCGGCTTCGGTCGTGAAAGTGCCAGTTGCCGTCGGTGAAATAGCGTCCCCGGTCTCCTCCCCAGCCGCCGAACACGTCGAAGGCCGAAAAGTCGTGCTTGATGAGCTGATAGCCCCAGTCGAAAACGATTTTCCGCACCACCTCCCGGATGTGGGCGAGGACTTCGGGGACAGAGGGGTCGAGGCGGTTGTTGCGATTTTCAAAGCGCCATGCGGCGGGAATCGAATCGGAATCGTCGCGGAGGGGACGGATCCAGAGTCCCGGGCGAACCCCCATGGCAAGAAGATCCTCCGCCAGCTTTTTCATGTCGCGAAAGCGCTCTCCGGCCACCCAAGGACCGGCACAGGGATTGGGCTGCCATCCGTCGTCGATCACCATGAAGGGGCGGTTGGCAAGTCCTTCCGCCAGCTTCGCCTGGAGGGAGGCATCCGAGAGAATCTCCTCATAGGAGCTGTTTCCGTAGGCATAATACCAGTTGTTGCCCCCGTAGACCGGCTCGGAGGGGAGCAGGGGATCGGGACACATCTCGCCGCAGAAGGCCTCTGCGGCCTCAAAGCTGTTGTCCTCGCCCTCCTTTGCCGGATATTCCCGGCTCATAAAGGTCGCGATGAAAAGGTCTCTTCCGGCAAGCTCCACTCCTACCGTTCCCGCGCGCAGATCGCAGAAGGCGGTGACTCCTTCGCTGTCGGCCGTCCAGCTGATAAGAGCGTTGGGTCGTACCTCCACGCCCACGCCGTCGCAGCCTCCCTCGTAGGCCAGGATAAAATACCAGGGCAGAGGGCGCTCGGCGGAGAGCCCCTCAAAGCCAAGCCTTCCGTATCCCCGCTCCCAGGTGTCGCCCAAAACCGAGACCGGGCGGTGGAGCGGGACATGCCAGCGCAGCTTGACAAAGGTGGGGTGCGATTTTTCCGCGTGGATATAGGCCGCGACGCCCCGCTTTGTGGTCACAAAGCGCAGCTCTGCATCGTTTTCTTCGTCATTTTCCACCCGAACCTCAAAATAATCGGGTACGCGATTGATATCGATCATAATAGGATATCCTTTCCCATGGCGTTTTTCTTTTTTCCATCATACCGCCCGACACGCTTTCTGTCAAGAGAGAATCGGGAGAATTTTCCTGCCATTCAAAAACTTTTGATAAACACCCCTTTTTGGGGAACAAGAAGACCGCAGGGAGTCGTAAGACCCGCCTGCGGCAGATTTTCAAAGATTGACTGCACGCACAACCGTGCAGAAGCTTAATTCCGATGCGTCAGCGGATTGACATAAGTGCGCCAATCCAGATCGCCGTTTTCCAGCCCGCGGACAAGAATTTCCGCTGTGGCGATGTTGGTAGCCACGGGGATGTTGTTGAAGTCGCACATCCGCATGATCTCGTGGCCGCTCTTCTCGCGATGACGGCCCGGCGTAGTATCCCGGAAGAAAAGCAGAAGATCGATTTCGTTGTAGGCTACCCGCGAAGCGAGCTGCTCGATTCCTCCCTGTTTTCCGGGCATCAGCCGTTCGATGGTCAGTCCGGTAGCCTCCGAAACATATTTTCCCGTGGTGGCGGTGGCACAGATCGAATGCTTACACAGAATACCGCAATAGGCAATGCAGAATTCCGCCATAAGCTCTTTTTTCATGTCATCCGCAACGATTGCAATCTCCATAGTCCCATTCGCTCCTTTTTTATTTCCCGCAGGACGGTTTTTACACATCCCCCCACTATATGAAAATATTATATCACAAAGAAAAAGCCTTTGTCAACAAGAAATCATTACTTGGCAGGTTTTTTTTACGACTGATTTCGATAAACAGTGGATTTTCACAAGATTTTTCCTGAAAATCGAATCTTGTCCGATCCCTTTGTGAATCTTCGGAAAAGAATCGCCTTCGGGCGTTGACAAACCGCCTTTTTCTGATATATAATACATTTTAGTATTCCCTGAATTTCTGTCTGCATTTTTCCGAAAGGATATTGAAAACAATGAATCTGAAAAAAATACTGGCGTTTTTTCTTGCGCTCCTCTCGCTTTCCTTTTCGCTCGCTTTTCTGACCGCCTGCGGCGGGGAGGATGAGGACGGCACCCCCTACGGGATGAAGCTTGCCTCCGACACCGCACTGGTGGACTACTTTTTGTATGTGCCCGAAGACTGGGTTGTCACCTCGGCTACCGGTACCACCACGGCGCAGGTCTCTCTGGCGGATGCCACCAATATCGTGGTGACCAATCATACCGATCCGGATTTTCGGCCCACCACCGATGCGAAGAAGAATTTGGAGACCTATTTTGAATCCTATAAGGAGAAGCTGATCGGCCTTTTCGATATGGTGGAAGAAGAGGGAAAAGACCCGGTTACCAGCTTTACCATGGTAGAGGAGCCTACCTTTATCACCCTGAAGAAGGGGGATACCAATGTGGCCGCCATGCGCTTCTCCTATACCGCTACC
>CAZGQH010000048.1:0-8401 GCA_964527575.1 uncultured Lachnospiraceae bacterium | reverse complement strand
AGATCAGATTGGTGGTGAAGATTCTGTCGATCAGACCGTCCTCATAGGCCTTGTCCATAATCGAAAGGCCGTTGCAGAAGAGACCGAAGGTAGCGAAGACGAAAATGCGGCGGGCACCCTTTTCCTTGAGCTGCTGGGCGACCTCGATGATCGAGCCGCCGGAGGAGATCATGTCGTCCACCACGATGACATCCTTACCCTTGACGCTGTTGCCCAGATACTCGTGGGCTTCGATGGGGTTTTTGCCGTCCACGATGATCGAATAGTTGCGGCGCTTGTAGAACATTCCCAGCTCGAGCTTGAGCACCGAGGAGTAATACATGCAGCGGCTCATGCCGCCCTCGTCGGGGGAGACCACCATGATATCCTTGCTGTTGAGGGAGAGGTTGTCCACATTCTTGACCAGCGCCTTGATCATCTGGTAGGTGCAACGCACATTGTCGAAGCCGCTGAGCGGGATGGCATTCTGCACACGGGCGTCATGGGCGTCGAAGGTGATGATGTTTTCCACACCCATATGGACAAGCTCCTGCAGGGCGATGGCGCAGTCGAGGGACTCTCTGCCGGTGCGCTTGTGCTGCCGGCCTTCGTAGAGCATGGGCATGATTACCGAAATCCGCCGCGCCTTACCGGCGATGGCGGCGATAATGCGCTTCAGATCCTGAAAGTGATCGTCGGGGCTCATGGGCACCACCCGGTCATACATTTTGTAGGTGACACCGTAGTTAAACACATCGGAGACAATAAACACATCGTGCCCACGCAGGGATTGATGCAGATAGCCCTTGGCTTCACCGCTTCCGAAGCGGGGGCAGTCGGCGTCCACCACAAAGCTGTGAACCGAGCTTCTCCACTCCATCAGATAACGGTCGACCTGCTGTGTGAACTCCTCACAGCCCCGCATGCCGATTACACTCAGTTCTCCAAAAAGTTCGCTGCTCATTGGTTCCTCCCGATATATGTATTGTAATATAGAATAGTCTACCATAAAAACGACGGTTTGGGAAGTCTTTTCGACAAAATAATCCTCGCAATTATCCCCCAAATATCCCGAAAAACCGCCCGATTCTGTGGTGGATTTTCACAAAAACCTCGGATTTTTGTCAAAAAACGTTCAGTCTGTGCTGTTTTCTGGGATCAGGGTGAGGTTGTTTTTAATGGTTTTTAAAATAATGTAGGTTTTGGTGGCCTTCACGCCGTCGAAGCCCTTTACCATGCGGTAGAGCTGCTCCAGCCCCTCTGAGGAGTCGATGAGGATCTTCAGGATGAAGTCAAAATCGCCGGTTACGCAGTAGCAGGAGATGATATTGGGCATGCTGTTGACAAATTCGATAAAGGATTCGATGTAGTCGGGATGTTCGATGGCCACCTCCATCA
Source organism: uncultured Lachnospiraceae bacterium (assembly GCA_964527575.1). GTDB lineage: Bacteria > Bacillota > Clostridia > Oscillospirales > CAG-272 > RGIG1993. The sequence continues at coordinate 7,024 of CAZGQH010000048.1, read as the reverse complement.
CCGCCGAGATGTCGTTGCCGATCTTCTTTTGGTTGACGATGAGGGTGTAGCGGTCGATGACGCCGCTTTGCTCCAATTTTTTAATTCGTTCGGTGACGGCCGAGATCGAGAGGTCGATCTTTTCGGCGATGGCCGAAGCCTTGGTACGGGCGTTTTCCTTGAGCAGATTCAGTATCTTGAGATCGATGCTGTCCATAGAGTTGAATAGCTTCCTTTCTTTCGTTCACGGTCGGCGGCCGGTCAGGCATTATTTTCGCCGAGCTGTTTGCGGATGATTCCCATGGGGGTCTGCTGGCAGTCCTGTCCCAAGGGGTTGTCCGAGAGAATCCGGCGGCAGAGATCCCGGTCGATGTCCTTGCGGGAGGCGCCGAGAATGACCCCGTCGATATCGTTGATGTCCACCACAAGGCAGTCGGTTCCGATGGCTTCGGCTACCGTCTTCGCTACCTTGTCCGGGTCCTTCGGGCCCAGCACCACATAGTGGTTGTAGGGGGGAATGGTATTGGGCGTAGGGCCGTCGATGGAGCGGGCCTTGTAGCCTGCGATCTTATAAAACCAGCCCCGCCGCCGGAAGAGCTTGCCGATAGCCGAGCAAAAGGCGGCGAAAAGAATCCGGATTGTGCCGCATTCCCGCAGTGCCATCTCCATGGTCTCGGGGATCCCCAGTCCGATTCCGTAGGGGCTTTTATAGACGAATTTAACAAGGAATTTCGCCAGCCGACGGGGTTTGATCTCTTCCATGGGGATCGCGCGCCCCTGCGAGCAGGCCACCGCTTTTTCCGAGATAAAGAGGATGTCCCCTTCCTTGAGATAAGGGGAGGCGAATTCTTTTGCCACTTCGGCGATATCGTCCTCTTTGGTGATCAGCTTGGTTTTGATCGGGATGCGCAGATAGTCGTTTTCATCGCAGCGGATGTGAACCGATTTCCCTTCGTTTCCCTGAAGTTCCTTGTTTTCCATTTGCGGGGGTGTTCCTTTCATCGGTATCGATTTGTCCCGGTTGGGGGCAAAGGACGGAATAAACACATTATAACACAATTTCACAGAAAATAAAAGAATTATTTGATTTTTCTCAAAAAAATTCGAAAGGAAAAAGAAAAGATCGGGGAAAGCAGGGGGATCGCCTTAATTTTTCTTTTTTTATATAGAACGATAGCCAAAAAAGAACCAAGAGATCCGTCATAAGTCGGATCTCTTGGTTCTTCCGTGTCTTTTTTGTGGCTGACGGCTTTTACTTGAGCAGGAAGCCGGCGTTCGCCAGGGTGGCGTTGTCGCAGGTGATGCCGTCTCCGGCGTCGCCGAAGTGGATTTTGATGCGGGAAGCGCCCTCGGGCAGGGTAATGCGGATGTTGTCATACTGGCTTTGTCCCAGCTTCGGCGAGGTGTAGAGCACCTTGTCGTCCACCGTGATGGTACAGATGATCGATGCCTTGTGGCCGTCGGCGGCGTTCTGGAAGGTGGAGTCGTCGATCCCTACCACGCCCACAAATTCTTTGGCGTTCTCGGGAATGTCATAGACGAAGTAGCCGATCGCGTTGGTGCTGACGCCGTGGGTAAAGCGGGTGCCGTTCTGGGCATTGGTGCCGCCCAGCGAGAGGGGAGTATTGTTCATGCTCTGGTCGATGCCGATGCGGTTGTCCCAGCCCGCCACCGCCTCTTTGTAGTCTTTTCCGATGTAGATATCGGGCAGCACGGTCTGAATGGCCTCCCGCACGAGCAGGGCAGTCTTGCGGACCGGCGAGACCTTGCCCTCGGGGGTGATGGCCACGGCCTTCAGGGTGACCGACTCGGTGAAAACCAGGGGCTCGGTATAGCGGGGAGAGGAGGCGGTGGGTGTGCTGCCGTCCAGGGTATAGTGGATCGCCGCGCCGGGCAGGGTGGGGGTCAGGGTGACGGTGGTCTTGCCGTCGCCGTAGTCGCAGACCGTCTCGACGCTGTTGTAGGCGATTTTAGCAAAGCGATAGGTCATTTTGGTTCCGGCGCCGTCTCCCTCGGTGATGGCGACCGTGAGGGTGCAGCTGTCAGAAAGAGTGATGGAGCCATCGGCAGGAAGGAGAATGGCGCTGTCGCTGGTTGCCGGGTCGCTGCCGTCGAGGGTGTATTTCACCACCGCGTTCGGCGAAGCGGTTCGGACGGTGATCGGCCCGGTGATCTCGCCGCCGTGCTGGCTGATGTCAAGCTTGGTAATCTCGAAAACATAGCCAAGTCCTGCACTGAGGCTGCCGATCTCGAGGACATCCTTCGCGGTGACAACCTTTTCGATCTTTTCCTTCCGGCTGGTCGAGCGGTCCACAAAGCCGATGAGGAGATAATTTCCCTCGCCGAGGATCTTCGAAAGCTCCACCGAAGCGTCCTTTACCGTCGCGGCGGCGATACCGCCGATATAAAAGACGCCGTCCTTCTCCTTGGCCACCGATACATAGTTTCCGATGCTGCCGTCCAAGAAGACTGTTCTGTCCCAGACGGTGGGAATGGCGCGGATGAGTTCAAGGGCGGGATTCTGCAGCATGTCGTTCGGATCGGTGGCGATCACCATTAAGGGCGAATCCATGACCACCAGCGAAGCGATCTGCATGGCGGTATTTACATCGGGGGTGAAGTCCCCGTGCCCCGAAAGGAAGCGAGTGTAATACTGGCGGACGATGTAGCGCGCTTGCCCGGTGATGTCGTTCCGCGCCATATTCTCAAGGCCGCGGATGCCCTCCCGGGTGAGCTCGTTGGGGTAGAGGACCGCCAGCGAGGTGGGCTTGTGGACGCCGTGGAAGTTGACGATGATCTTCTGCTTCATGGCTTCCTCCAGCACGGCCTGCTGGATGGCGTGGGTGGTTTTGTTGGTCTCGCTGTTGAAGAAGTCAAGCTTGATGCCGGACATATGCCAGCCTGCCAGCTTGGCAAGAATCCCTTCCGCCTGTTTTGCCGAGGCGATCTGAACGCCGTTGTGTCCGCCGGTGACGGCGCCCCAGAGGATCTGCTTGACGCCGTTTTCCTCGCCGAGAAGTCCCAGCTCGGTCAGCTTCTCCTCGTAGTCCTCCCAGGAGGGGTAGCCCTCGTCGATGATGTTGTAGGCAAAGCCCAGCCGGGCTGCGTTCAGGGTGTACTGAATCTGAGGCTCAAAGGGCACGCCCCGGTCGTTGATCCAGGACCAGACGCTCTTGCCGGGGGTGATCCAGCCGGTATCGGTATAGGCGGAGGTATCTCCCTCCATGCCCAGCGCGGTGTTGTAGATGATGGTATTGGTCACAAGGTCGCCCAGCTCCTCGGCGTAGGTGACCACCCGCCAGCCGGTGAGGATCTCCTCCGAGGAGGAGAAGGTGTCAAAGTCCCGTCCGGCCGTCCAGGAGCCGGTTACCCGGAAGGTGTCATTTTCTCCGGCAGAGACAAAGCCCGTGCCGATATAGCTGGTGTCCACAAAGCCCTCCAAGAGGGAGAGGTAGCGGCCGCCGGCAAGCTCCATGGTCAGGGGGCCGGTGAGCTTGGCGGTTGTACTGATGCTTTTGTAGGCCGAGGAGGTGATTTCCGACTCGTAGCAGTCGCTGTTCTGGCCGTACCAGACCTTTTCAAGATCTTTCACGGCAAAGGAGGTTGCCTCTCCCCGTACCGAGCGGCTTTTTTCACCCTTGGGGAGGCGGTAGCGGAAGGCAAGGCCGTCATCATAGAGCTTGATCTCGACGGCAAAGGAGTCGGAATCCTTCTTCAGAGAGAGGGTAGCCGCCACACAGTCTTCCTTAATTTCGGAAAAGGTACCGAGATAGGGGTAGGAGGTCGTGAGACGTTTGGCCGAGAGGGATTCAAGTGACGCTCCCGCAAAGCCGGCAAAGTTGGTGGCGGTGAGTCCCAGCGCCGATTCGCCGAGAATCGCTTTGTCCTTCGCCGCGAGGGTGTAGACCAACTCATCGTCGCTGTTTTGGTAGATTTCCATGGTCAGCCTGCCGTTCAGGCTGGTGACGGTCGCCCGGCCGTCCTTCAGGGCGGCGTGTTCCGGTTCAGAGAAGCCTCCCTCCGGCGGTGTGGTGCTGTCCGGCGGGGCAGGAGGGGTATCGGGCGCTGTGGTAGTGTCTGTTTTGTCGGTACCCTCTTCGGGCTTTTTGCAGGAGGTCAGGCCGAGGAGGAAAAGAGTCAGTGCCAGAAGGAAAAAGATGACCAATTTTTTCATAAAAGTGCTCCTTTCAGGGACCTTTCTTGATGCCAGTATAGCATAATTTATGAAAAAAAGCAATATAGTTTAATTGATTTTGTAAAAGGAACACAAGATTGTGCAGCTTTTTTTGAAAAAGTTTCCTCTCGTGCATCCGGGGATAAGAAAGCATATTTGTCTTGACAAATGCGGCTTTGTAATGTTATAATTATTTTTGTATTATTAATAGGATGAGAATTTGGATGTAGGGAGGTGTCTGCGGCGTGAAAAAAGAGAAAAAAACTTCGCAAAAGCAAAAGGGAGAGGACAGGGAAAGAGGGAAGAAACATATTCACCGTCCCCGTTTTTCCCTGCTGGCTCAGCTGCGTGCCAATAAAAAGGCGTACTATGTCTATCTCTCCCTTTCCACTGTTGTGGTAGCCATCCTTGTTCGCAGTGTCTTCATCGCGCAATGGGAGAGCGTTTATATCTGTTTTCTTACCCTATTGCTCTTTATGATTCCCCCTTTTGTGGAGCGGAGCATGAAGGTGGAGCTGCCCAGTACCTTGCAGATTATCGCTTTTGTCTTTATTTTCTGTGCCGAGATTTTGGGGGAAATCTCGAGCTTTTATGTCCGGGTTCCCATATGGGATTCCCTCCTGCATACAGTCTGCGGCTTTATCTTTGCCGCCTTCGGTTTCTGTATTGTCGATATCTTTAACAAGGGGCGATTCAATAAGTACGATATGTCGCCTGCCTTTCTGGCCTTTGTAGCCTTTTGCTTCTCCATGACCGTGGGCATCTTCTGGGAATTTATCGAGTTCGGGATCGACCATGTCCTCCTGATCGATATGCAGAAGGATTTTATCGTGAAGGATCTCTATACCGTGACACTCGATCCCACCAACAGCAATCAGGTGGTGGGGGTGGAAAATATCCTGCAAACCGTGATTCATACCGCAAATGGCGAAGTCGTCATCGAGGGCGGCTATCTCGACCTCGGTATCATCGACACCATGAAGGATCTCTTTGTCAACTTTGTGGGCGCGGTGGTTTTCAGTGTTATCGGCTATGTCCATGTGAAACAGCGGGGCAAAGGGGCGTTTGCCCGGCAGTTTATTCCCCAGATGGTGGAAAGCGAAGAGGAGAAAATGATAAAGGATTCGGCCGCCGGGGAGGCGGCGCCTTCCGAATCCCGATCGGCGGAGGACGACGAGGTTACCGCGTGCGGCGGAAGCTCAGATAAGCCATGACCGACACAGTCGATGGCTGCGGAAGGAAAAGGCAAGTTCGGTTTTCTTTCAGAAGGCTGAGAGGAAAAGAGACAAAAGACAAAATGCAAGCGCGCCCGCGAAGAAGCCGACGCGCTTTTTTGCCGCAAGAAAAAAAGCCTGCAAGAGTATTTATCTTTCCTTTTTGAAAAGAATCTGTACTTTTATTAACAAAAAGAGAACGGCGTGCTATACTGTACCTATAAGAATATCACCAAAACCGACGACAGGACAAACGGCAACCGATCTCCATTGTTTTGGCGCAGGGTTTTCTTGTGGCCGCAGGGGTTTTGTAATCCGGGTTCAGCAAAATAAGAAGCGCACAGAAGGCGGGACGGTTTCCCGGTCTCTCTGTGCGCTTTTGGATTGGTACGAGTCAGAAAGGGTGGAAAAGACATGGGGAAAAAGCTTGTTTCGTGGAGTCTCTTGCTGGCGATGATTCTTCTGCTTCTGTCTTCCTGCGGCCCGGGTTATGGGGCGGAAATTTTGGATGATGAAGTATCGCTTGACTATCTGAGAAATGCTTATATTGTATACGGTTACCGCGTATTATCATAATTCAATAAAGATCAAGACGATTGATTTAGAGGATGATAAGCTATATATAGAGCTTAAAATGAGAGGCGGAGTACCCGGTAGAGGAGATATTAGTACACCTTTTCAACGGTTTGTGCTGATTAAAACCGATCGGCTGGATGTGACAGAAGCAGAGATTGTTCTGACCGAAGCGTTGTTTTAATAAATTCCGGGTGGTTATGATATATTAAGTGCGTATTTATTGAAAAAATTTGTCTTGCTTGCGGATTCAAGCTTCTCTTTGTGAGGGGGAGAGTATGATAAAAACAGGTAAATCAAGCTGTTGGAGAATAATTTCTAAAAAACTTTTCAGATAGCGATCTTTCAGTCATAGATGCTTGTAGGCAGTGAGAGTAAAGAAATGAAAAAGTACCGGGACAAACGCGGTAAAGCGTTTGTCCCGGCTTTTGGTTTCGGGATATCTTATTCGTAGAGCTTGCCGTACTTGGTGAGACGCTCGTACTTGGCCTGTGCGTTCTTGACAGCCTTCTCGAAGAGCTCGTTGGCTCTCTCGGGGAACTGCTGCACAAGGCGGGAGTAACGGGTCTCGCTCTTGATAAAGTCGGTGTAGTCGCCGGTAGGCTCCTTGCTGTCCAGGGTGAAGGGGTTCTTGCCCTCCAGACGGGCGGCGGGATTGAAGCGGAAGAGGTGCCAGTAGCCGGCCTCCACTGCACGCTTCATCTCGAGCTGGCAGTTGGTCATGCCGCCCTTGACGCCGTGCATTTCGCAGGGCGCGTAGCCGATGACCAGCGAAGGACCGTCGTAGGACTCGGCCTCAACCAGAGCCTTGATGGTCTGATTCATATCGGCGCCCATGGCGACCTGAGCCACATAGACATAACCGTAGGACATGGCGATCTCGGCCAGATTCTTCTTGCCGATGGCCTTACCGGCCGCGGCAAACTGGGCCACCTGGCCCACCTGGCTGGACTTGGAGGCCTGACCGCCGGTGTTGGAGTAAACCTCGGTATCGAAGACGAAGACATTCACGTTCTCGCCGGAGGCAAGCACATGGTCCAGGCCGCCGAAGCCGATGTCGTAAGCCCATCCGTCGCCGCCGAAG
>CAZGQH010000047.1:0-8479 GCA_964527575.1 uncultured Lachnospiraceae bacterium | reverse complement strand
GCATGGTCACCCAGCTGGGTATGAGCGACAAGCTCGGCCCGATCCTTCTGGGCAACGACCAGAGCGAAGTCTTCCTTGGCCGAGACTTCTCTTCCACCCCCAACTACTCCGATAAGACGGCAGCTCTCATTGATGAAGAGATTCACCGCATCATCACCGAGGCCTATGCCCGGGTAGAGGAGATTCTCAAGCAGGATATCGACAAGCTTCACTTCATCGCCAAGTATCTGGTAGAGCACGAGACCATGGATGCCGATCAGTTTGCACTTGTCATGACGAAGGATGATGTAACTACCGAAGAGGTAGAGCAGATTCTCCTGGACAAGAAAGTCCGCAGTGAGAAGGAAAATGAGGAGAAGCGCCGTCTGGACGAGGAAAAGCGCCGGGAAGCCGAAGAAAAAGCACGTCAGGAGGCAGAGCGGCAGGCAGCTCTCAACAATACTCCTCACCAACCGGGCAACGGAAATTCTTCCGGTAGCGTAGGCAACGGCGGAAGCAACGAACTCCCCCATTAAAATTTTCAAGGATCCCGATCACGCATTTGAAAATCAAACATTGATTTGTCCTTGCTGCTGAAAAGCAACTGTATCACGCAAGATAGCCGTTTCTCTTTGGAGAAACGGCTATTTTTTTTATTATCGAAAACATGCGATCAATCCCGAACACGTTGTCCGCCAACGGCTCCCATTGCCAAAGCTTGGCCACTTGAATTTCTACCAAAAAAAGAAACGGACACCGATCTGGAATGTCGATCCTGTGTCCGTTTTTTATTCCTGTCCCCCAACATCTGCCCGGACTATCTCATGTACACCTCTGCTCGCTTTGCCTCTTCCGCCGGCGCAATATCGGGTTAATGGCGCACAAAAACACCGTGCTTGTCACAAATGCGCTCACGGCATCTGCGATCGGTTCCGCGTAAAGGGCGCTCTCTGCTCCCAGGTATGCCGGCAAAATAAAGGTAAGGGTCAGCATAACGGCAAGTTTGCGGAACATCGACAGCGAAATGGCAGCGGGAGCGATACCAAGCGCCGTGAGGCCGTCCACGAAGACATACTGAAAAGAGAGCGGAATAATGGCCAGCGTATAGATGCGGATAAAGCGGACAGCCAACTCATGCAGCGTTTTATCCTTGGTAAAAATCGAGACGAAAGGATCGGAAAAGAACTGTGCGATCACAAACATAACCGAAGTAAACACCACCGCCAGAAGCAAAATCCACTTCTCTCCCGCCTTGATCCGATCCATGCGGCAGGCTCCGTAATTGTAGCTCAGAATCGGTTGTGTACCCGAAGAAATTCCGCTGAGTGGCATGGTAATCACCTGCATAAAGGAAAGCATGATCGTCGCCGCGGTGATATAAAGATCGCCGTTTTCGCCTCCATATCGCTGGAGCACACCGTTCAGGGCAAGCAGTACGACGCTGTCTGTCGCGATAATCAAAAAAGGGGAAATACCGAGAAGAAGAATTTTTCTGGCAATCCGCAGGGAAAAACCGTTCAGGGTCAGACGAACGGTGCGATTCTTCCCGATCAGCACCCCCACCGAAAAAAGCGCCGCCAGAACCTGCGATAAGACAGTGGCAAGCGCCGCGCCCTTCACGCCCATATTCAAAAGAAAAATAAACACCGGATCCAGCAGGATATTAGCGGTTGCTCCGATCAGTGAGGCCGCCATCCCCCATTTCGCGCAGCCCTGTGCGACAATAAAAGAATTCAGTCCAGCCGCAAGAATGGCAAAAAGCGTTCCGCATACATACCAAGTCAGATATTCCTCCGCAAAAGAAAAAAGCTCAGGCGTTGAGGCGCCAAACCAACAAAGCAGTCTTTCCTTGGAGAAATAGACAGTAACAGTCAGGAAAGCGGCAACGATAACCAGAAAAATAAAACTTGTCGAAAGAATTTTCTGTGCGCGATCGTTCTTCCCTTCTCCCAAGCGAATTGCCATCAGCGGTGCCCCGCCCAGTCCCACCAGATAGGCAAAGGAGGAGATCAGCGTGACAATGGGGGCACACACCCCCACTCCTGCAAGCGCTTTTCCTCCTACATCGGGAATATTACCGATATAAATGCGATCCACAATGCTGTACGCCACATTGGCGAACTGCGCCAGCATTGCCGGAACAGCAAGCTGTAAAACCAGCTTTCCGATTTTCTCACTGCCCAAACGGCTGCTATTGTCTTTCATTGTATTACCGTTTTAAAATTTTACTGAAATACAAAACGAAAATCCCATCGATAACCGATGGGATTTTCGTTTTGGTGGGGACAATAGGACTCGAACCTATGACCTCATGCATGTCAAGCATGCGCTCTAACCAGCTGAGCTATGCCCCCGTACTTGTTTATTTTATCATAAAGAGTTCCAAATAGCAATAGACAATATTGCACAAAATAGAGATGAAAATACAGCCATTTTTAGAAATTAAAGCAAAACAAAAAAGAAAAAGGAGAGTGTATTGACACCCTCCCTTTCCTCTACAGATTGCTCTCCATATAGCGTTTCAAATCTGCCGCCGCCTCTTTTTCATCCTGTCCGGCAACCGACACGGTAATCACGTCCCCTGATTTCACGGTCAGCGACATCAGCGAAAACAGCCCCTTCATATTTGCGGAACGATCCGCCTTTCGCACCGTGATATCCGATTGAAAGCGAGCCGCCTCCTTGGCTAAGAGGCCGGCAGGGCGGGCGTGTATGCCATTGGGATCCTTGACGGTATGATGAAATTCGATCATCGTGTATCCTTCCTGATGCAGAGAGAGTTTTTCTGTCCGTAGCATACCCGCCCCTATTCTCTTTTATGCACGCGCCTCCGAAAGAGGCGAAGCGCTCTGTACCTTGGCCTTCTTTTTCTTTTCCGCTACCCCTAAACGCATGATCACCCGCCGAATGGTGTCGAGAGGCACGACTACAAAGGAGAGCGCAGCCACACCGAGCAGCAGCCGGGGCGCCAGCGGCGCCGTGCGGAAAAGCGTACCGCCGAAATAGACCATCAGAAGCTGTACCACTGTAATCAGAAGCGTAATGAAAATAAAGGAACGGTTCTTTCCGAGATTGGCTAATAAATTGATCCGCTCGGTGCGGGCATTGAAGAAATTCATGATACCGAGGAAGATGAAAAGCGAAAAGAAGGCAGAATAGTAGGGCAGCGGATTTTCCGCAAAGCCCAGCCTCTCCCGAAAAGGAGAAAAGGCCATAAACCCGATGCAGACCAGAATGGTCATCAGCCCGTTCCAGAGAATTTTCCCCAGCATTTCGGCAGACAAAAGCGACTCGTTTCGCTTTTTGGGAGGTTCGGTCATGGTATCCGCCGTTGCTGCCTCCCCCGCGAAGGCAAGCCCGCCCAAGGTATCCATAATGATGTTAACCCAGAGCATCTGAATGATCGTAATGGGAGACTCGATGCCGAAGAGCGGCCCGATCAGGGTCACGCCCACCGCACAGAGATTCATGGTCAGCTGGAAGACGATAAACTTCCGAATACTCTTGAAAATGGTGCGTCCGTAAAGAACCGCCTTGACAATGGCCGAAATATCGTTGTCAAGAATCACGATATCCCCCGCTTCCTTGGCGATATCGGTGCCGCTTCCCATAGCAAAGCCCACATCCGAGAGCTTGAGCGCCGGGGCATCGTTCACTCCGTCGCCGGTCATGCCGACCACCAGCTCCTCCCCTTGGGCGATCCGCACCAGCCGTGTCTTATCCTGCGGAAGCGCCCGGGCTACCACCGCCAGTCGGGGCAGCAGCGCCGCCACCTCCTTATCGCTCATAGCAGAGAGTTCCCCGCTGGTGACCACCACCTGTTTCTTAGGATCGGTCAGAATTCCGGCCTCCGCCGCAATGGCGCGGGCGGTGTCGGGACTGTCCCCCGTCACCATCACAACACCGATTCCTGCCTCGTGCAGCGTCTCTACCGACCGGCGGGCACTTTCCCGTATCTGATCCTTGATCGAGAGCAGCGCTACGAAAGTCAGCTCGGAAAAGCCTACCGCAGAGGGCATCCGATCGGTCAGCACGACAGCAAGAAGACGGGAGGAACGGGCAGTCAGACGCTTGTATTCCGCCATGACCGCCTCAGAGGAAAAGGCAACCCTTCTTCCCTCCCCATCCAGGGCGTAACGGATTTTGGGGACAAGCAGCTCGGGCGCCCCCTTGATGAGAACCCGACCGTCCGGCAGTGCCGCCGCCGAATATTTATAGCGGCTGTTGAAGGGAACGCCACCGTAGATTGCCCCCAGCGGCGGCGAATCGGCGCAGAAATAATCCACGATCGCCCGATCGGTGGCATTGGAGCCCACCGCCTTGCGCGAGATCACCGAGCAATCGGTATTATAAATGGCGTTCGCAACCAGCAGCGGATAGATCGCCTCCCGGGAAAGACGGCGCGGATCGGTGATAAATTGGCCGTTTCCCAGCACCACACCCTCCACGCTCTGCACACCGGTTGTGATTGTCCCGGTCTTGTCGCAGAACAAAAGATTCAGGCTGCCCGCCGTCTCGATACCCACTAACTTTTTGACCAAAATCTGATCGCTCAGCATCTTCTTCATATTGGAGGAAAGCACCACACAAATCATCATGGGAAGCCCCTCGGGCACCGCGACCACCACCACGGTAATGGCCAGCGTCAGCGCCCGGATTGCCAGCGAAAGCAGCCCCTTCAAATCCGAAAAGGTAGCGGCAATCAGAAGCTTATCGAAATGATTATCCACTACGATCTTGCCGAAGAGGTAGGAGAAGGCCACCAGCGCCGCCAGTACATAGCCGATCCGGCTGATCACCTTTGCAAGCGAGGCCAACCGCAGCTTCAGCGGACTCTCCCGGGTATCGACGGTAAGACCGGCAGCCACCCCTCCGAGAAAACTCTTCTCTCCCACCTCGGTGATCTCCATCACCGCATTTCCATGCGTCACAAGACTGCCTCGGAACAAGCGGTTTTCCGAATCGGGTGTACGGGGCGTGGTACGGTTTCCCGTCCGCTTCTTCGCCTCCCGGCTCTCCCCGTTCAGCGCCGACTGATCCACCGAAAGCTCCCCTTCCAAAAGGATTCCGTCAGCAGGAACGCTCTCACCGGCACCGAGAAGCACAATATCCCCCACCACCAGATCGTCAATGGGGATCTCGCAGAGCTCACCTCTCCGCCAGACGCGCGACTTGTGCTGATCGCTTTTGGCGAGAAGCTTATCGAAGGCATTCTCACTCCCGTACTCCGAAGCAGTGGAGACCAGCGTGGAGATCACAATTGCCGCCACGATTCCGGCACATTCGAAAAGATTCATATTTTTCAGCGTGAAAAGAATATTGATCGCAAGCGCTGCCAACAACACCCGGACGATGGGATCGGAAAAATTGGAGAGCAGTCTTCTTCCAAACGACTTTCGTTCCCCGCCCTTCAGACGGTTGGTGCCGTGCTTCTGACGTGACGCAGTCACCTCTTCCTCAGTTAGACCCTGATATTTTTTCATTCTGACCTCCCGTGGGATCTCGATCGGGTATCCCATATTCAAAGACCAATATATTCGCTACTCCCCTTTTTTTATGCCTCGTTTCCCAGGCTTTGCGCCGCTTTGCCCCTGAGATTCGGAACAAAAAAAGGAGGTGTCCGTCGGATTATTCCGACAGACACCCATTCGGCAAAACAAAACACCTGATGCTTACCATCCGATCAAAGAAGCTCTCCCAGAAAGCGAACCGGACTCCTACCCGGATTGACTGCGCGCACCGCCGCTAAAATCTCTTCCTTTCGCACCGCAGCGTCGGGAAGATCGAGAACAACATCGTTCAGATCATAGGGTCCATTGCGAAAATGCCCCAAAACCGCCCCGCAGAAACGCCCATCGATGAAAAGGTACTGCAGCGGCTCATGATCGTAGGAAAGCCCGGATAACATCGGCTCAATAAAAGTCTTCAAACCCGGCTCCAGGGCGCGATAGAGCGGATCGTTGCGGTGAAGGGCAAAGACAGACGAAAGCGGCTTTGGCGAATAGGAGGCAAGGAGAGACGCATCCTCTCTAAGAAGGAAGCCCCCTTCCTGTGCAACCAAGACCCCGTCCCTCATAAGAGCCTCCAGCGCCTCTTTTAGCTCCCGTTCCCTCACACGGTAAAAAGCACGGGCCATCGCCAGATCGAACCAAACAAAGCGGTAAGCGAAGCGCTGCAGCAGACAGGTAAGCGCCGACAGCTTGGAATATCGGGTCAGATCGGCGTCGGGAAAAAATTCTTCAAAGCAATACCATCCCCGATCCCATTTCCCGTCGTACTGATCCTCGTAGACAAGAAAGGCCTCCTGCAGACGGTGAAGCACCGGTGTGATCTCCTTGACAAGAAGACCGGTTTCCTCCTTGATCTGCTGAATAGTGAGCGGCCCACTTCGGCTGAGAAGCTCCATAATCTGATGCTGGCGCCCGCTGAAGTCTTCCAAAGGCTTGTGGTACAGCCCGGCAAAAAGCGCAAGATCCGCCGGATCAATCCAGCCTAAATTGCCGTTGACAAAGCGTCCCTTAATGAGCTCCCGCCTTCCTTGCCGCTCCCGGTTGAAGGCAAGATCGTCAAAGGCCGCGCGGTAAGAGAGACAGGGCGGCTGTCCGAAGCCCTGCCAATAGACGCTAAGCCCCGGCTGAAGGTCACGAAAAAGCAGACGGTACTCCTCCTCGTTCGCCGGAGCCAGAAGGAACTGCCGCTCCATACGCAGTGACTGTATTTCTTTCTCCCATTCCATAGCCTTTTCCTTCCCTTTTGTTTTTTTCATTTTATCAGAAAGCGATGAAAAAAACAAGATAAAATCCCCCTACAGAATGTACATCCGAAGCGGACAAAGAGCTTTTTCGTATCTATCCCGCCTCTTCCGGGAACGGCCGGTTCTGTGCGATCCCCCGATACCGAAAAAGCGCGGCATTCAAAACTGCTACGCATTCTGAATGCCGCGCCCAAATTTTTTTCGGAAATATACCGGATGTCATAAAACCCTTTATCCGAGATCAGTTTCTTTTCCCCGCATGGTACGGGGCGTTTGGCCGTAGCGCTTCCGGAACTGCCGGTAAAAATAACTGGCGTTCTCATAGCCCACAGCAGAAGCCACATCGGAAACCGAAAGGTTGGTGGTGTGCAGAAGATATTCCGCCACCTTAAAACGCTGTTCCACCAGCATATCCTTGAAGCTCATCTCCATGTTCGTAGAGATCCACTTGCAGAGATAGGTGTGGGAAAGACCCAATCTGCCGGCCAGCACGGTCAGAGAGGCATCGCGGTAATCGGTACGGATGTAGTTCTCCACCATATTCCGCAGCCGCTCATAGTAGTCGTTGGTCAGAAACTTGCTGACCAAAATGTTGTCAAAGGATACGAAATAACTCAGCATCAGGGACATCGTCTTCTGCAGGATATGCGCCTCTGCCCCTTTGTCGTTGAGAAGCGAAAAAAGCAGATTTTCCATGAGATTTTCAATGGGAAGAACTCCGGCAACGTCGAACTGCAGAAGAACCGGCTTGCCGTTGTTCCGAAGATTCTCAATGAGAAAATCGGTAAAGACATTCGATTCCCGGATCTCACTGACGACCGATTCAAAAAGCGCCGTTGAGATGATGAAATTCACCCCGATATCGTTTTTCCCCGCCCGCTTTACCGAATGGGTCACATGGCGGTTCATCAAGAGCACGCCGCCGGTGTTCAGGACAATTTCCCGCCCTTCCGCAATATGGGTGATACTGCCGCTGCAGACATACATCATCTCGATATAATCGTGACCGTGAAGAGGAAAATCAATAAACCGCGTGTGCGTCCGGATTTCAATCGCCTTTTTTCCCCTCTTTCCCGATTCCTCGGGAAAGAGGCGCTTATCCGATACGATGGAATTGCCAGATCCGAAATAGACGCGCTTTTCTAAGTCGCGCTTTCCCGCCAGATATTCACTTTCCTCTTCGGTTATCGCCGAAAGGCGATCGATCAACGACTGTTGCATGTAAATGACCGTTCCTTATTTGCAGATGATTTCGTAGGTGCCGGAGCCAAGCTCGACCTGAGATTCGGAAACAGACTCCCCATTCACCGTGACATTCTCACCCGGGAAGACCACCGTAGCGGTGGAACCGAAGGGAACCGTGACCTTCATGGTCACCGTGCCGTCCTCAGCCTTGGTCCAGGAGCTCTCCAAAAGCCCTCTCACCGTATTCATGGTGCAGGTAACATAGGTCAGGTCGCCCACCACGTGCGGCTTGATCGTGAAGGTCTCAAAGCCGTTGTTCATATCGGTAACACCGGCCAGATGCGAATAGAACCACTCCTCATAGGTACCGAGGAAGTAGTGGTCCAGGGACCGGGAGGTCGTCTCCCACATCTCCCACAGGGAGGTGCTGCCCTGCTCGATCATAAAGCCCCAGGAGGGATAGGTGACCTGCGTTGCGATGGTATAGGCGAGATCCGCATAACCCAGATCGGAGAGAAGCGGAAGGATAAACTTGGTGCCCACACAGCCGGTATCGAGATG
>CAZGQH010000046.1:0-8522 GCA_964527575.1 uncultured Lachnospiraceae bacterium | reverse complement strand
CCCCATAGCAGGCAAAGGTACCGATGGGGGCACCGGGCATACCGTAATGAAGGAGCATATACCGGCTGACTGCCAGCTTGACAACCACCCCCACCCCGATGGCCGCGATGGGAAACCAAAGCTTGCCGTACGCCTGCAAAAGGGAGCTGGTCACCGAGAGAAGAGCCAGCGAAAAGACCGAAAGCGCAAGGATGGTCAGAAGAGGCGCAGCCGCCGCCACGCTTTTCTCATCGGTATAGATCAGAGAGAGGATCGGGTGAGACAGCACCGAAAGCCCCAGCGCGGCGGGAAAGGCCAGAAGGGCCGTAAAGGAAAGTGCCCGCCGGGTAACATTTTTAGCGGAAGCATAATCCCCGGAGGCCAGCGCCGCCCGCACATAAGGGGAGACGGAATAGGCGATCGGCAGGATCAGCACGGTGGGCATGTTGAAAAGGGGCACCGCCAGCGAGGAGTAGTTGCCCCAGGCGGCATTGGCCTCGGCGGCGCTGAAGCCGCTCTCTCTAAGGGTGCGCATCACCAGAAAGAGGTCGAGAGAAGAAGCCAGCGTCATGGCAGAGGCACTGATGGTCACCGGCAGGGCGATCTTAACGATCTTCATAAGAAGCGCGCCGGTCTTTCCCTTTTCCCTTCCTACAGGCTCCCCGCCGGCATGTTCGTTTTTATCAAAACGCCGCTTGGCGATGAGGAGATAAAGCATGGCGCAAAAGGTGGCCAGCGTCAGACCGAAGATGGCATAGGCCGCCACGGTGGAAAGGGGATGGCGGGACATGGCGGGAAGCGCCAGCGCCATTCCGAAGATAAGCTTGCCCGCCGCCTCGATCACCTGAGAGACAGCCGTGGGCGCCATCGAGCCGTGCCCCTGAAAATAGCCCCTGAGGGCACTGGTCACCGTGATGAAGACCAGGGTAGGCGCCACCGCCACCATGCCGGCGGCAGCTCCCTCATTTCCCAAAAGGGAGGCAAAGGAACGGGCGGGCAGCGCCATCAGAAGCGCGCCTCCCACTCCGATTAGAAAAAAGAGCTTCGCGGCGGCGGAGAAGATCGCCTTCGCTCCCCCCGGCTCCCCTTTGGCCAGCGACTCGGAAATGAGCAGCGAAAGCGCCACCGGCATGCCGGAGGTTGCCAGCACAAAGAAAAGGGTGTAGACCGTATAGGCGGCGTTGAAATAGCCCATGCCCTCGTCGCCCAGAAGGTTGGTCAGCGGGATTTTGTAGATCATCCCCAACACCTTCACTAAAATCCCGGCGACCGCCAGAACCAGCGCCCCCGAAAAGAGGCGGGAACCCCGCCTTGCCGCCTGCTCGGCACTGCTGCTCACCGTAAAGGAGGGTGCCCCTCCCTTTTTTCTGTTTTCGACCTGTTTTACCGAATCCGTCATAGCTCCTCCCGGCAGAAAAACCGCCGGGAACAGCCCAAAGCGGCTTAGTAATCACAAACCCGTTTGAACTCTTCCTTAACTTTTTCGATATCCAGCGTGGTAAACACGCCCTTTTCGTAGAGGATCTTCCCGTCCACCACCGTCATCAAAACATCCCGGGACGAGGCGCTGTAGAGCAGCGCGTAAACCGGATCGTAACAGGGGATGTTGTTCAGGCTGTCAAGATCGACTAAGATAAGATCGGCGGCATAGCCGACCTTCAGCTCACCGCAGTTTTGCCGCCCCTGCGCCTTTGCCCCGTTGACCGTGGCCATGGCGAGAACCCTTGAAGCAGGGGAATGGGTGGGATCGCGGTCAATCCCCTTAGAAAGAAGCGAGGCCACATACATCTCCTTGAAGATGTCGAGGGTGTTGTTGGAGGCGGCGCCGTCGGTACCGAGGGTCAGATTGACCCCGGCGTTCGCCAGCTTTTCGACCGGCGCCACGCCGCTGCCCAGCTTCAGATTGCTGCAGGGATTGTGAACCACCGTGGCTCCCCGTTCGGCCAGAATTTCCCGATCGGCCTCGGTCAGCCACACCCCGTGGGCACATACCGTCGGGGAGGAAAAGAGTCCGCAGGCGTCATAGAAGGCGGTGGGAGTCATGCCCCGGCGGGCAATGCACTCGTCATGCTCCCGCTCTGTCTCGGAGAGGTGGGTCTGCATGATGAGACCGTTTTCCGCGGTGAAGTCCGCCACATCCCGGATATAGCTCTCCACATTGGAATACTCGGCGTGAAGCGACATATCGACCTTCAGCCGGCCCTCCCCGGCGTTGTGACAGTTCCGGAAGAGAGCCACCGCTTCCTCGAAGCGGGGATCTCCCTTGGCCCGCTGCCCCTCGGTGAAGGAGACAAGACTGCGGGAGAGGTTGGCTTTGATGCCGATGTCAAGAAGGGTCTCAGCAGAGTCTTCACAGAAAAAGTACATATCCGAGAAGGAGACGATGCCCCCTCGCAGCATCTCAGCTGCCGCCAAAGCCGTGCCCGCCCGCACCTTTTCGGGAGTCAGGCGATCCTCGGCAGGAAAAATACGTGTCTCCAGCCACTCTTTCAGGGGAAGATCCTCGCCGTATCCCCGGAAGAGGGTCATGGCGGCGTGACAGTGAAGATTATAGAGTCCCGCCGTCAGAAGATTGCCGCCGCAGTCCACCTCCCGGTCGAAAATTCCGGAGGGGCGGGAGGGACCGATGTAGGTAATCACCCGGTTCTCCACCGCCAAAAAGCCGGTAGTATTGTCGGAAAAACGGGCATTGTAAAAGAGAAGATTCATAAAACATCCTTTCCGAGATTCCCCAAGGGAATCTCGAAGTTCCCTTTGGGAATCTCGAAGTACCGAAGGAAATCCGAAGCCGAACGGTTCCCGTAAGGCTTCGGTTAGCCGGAAAATTCTTCCTCGTCCTCCTGCCCGATGAATTCCCGGAAGATCGAATCGGCGGGAATAAAGCGGGAGGAAAGCGAAGGAATATGCCGGTATTCCTCCATCAGCGACTGTGCCTTTTGATAATAAGGGCTATCCTCCGGCAGAAGCGAGAGGTAGGAAACAAAGAGCTTCTTGATCACCGCCGGCTCATAGGCCAGGGTGGAGTCGATCTTCCAATCCACGCTGTCCGCAAAGGGCTCGATATGCTCGGCTTCGTTGGCGCGCACCCCGTCCCAGAGGGCAAAGGTGTATGCAGGCGAAGCATTGCGATAGCGGTAGTCCCGCACCAGACGGCGGGCGAAGCGAAGCTCATGGGACTCAAATATCTCGCCCCCCGCCTCAATCGAGCTGGACGGACAAATAAAGACCGAGAAGAGATCCTCCCCCTCAAAAATCGCCCGCACATTGGGATAGATGGCCTGAATCCCCTCAAAGAGAAAGATGTCGGCATCTTTGCCGCAAAAGGGAGTAAAGGATTCGTAGGAGCCGGTACGAAAGCTATAGCGGGGCAGCTCGACCGCTTCTCCCCGGCGAAGCTTTTCCACGCACTCGGCCAGTTTTTCCACATAGATGGTGGCGGGGGAATCGAAATCCACCGGTTTTCCGGTCAAGCGGGCTCTCTCTTCCAGAATTTTGCGCTCAAGGTAGAAGTCGTCGATGGAAATCGTCTTCACCCGGATACCCCGGGAGGCGAAGGCCTGTAAAATCCGCTCGGAGGCAGTGGTCTTTCCCGAGCAGGTAGGGCCGGACAGGGCGATAAAGCGCGAACCGTTCGAGAGAATCTCCCCGGCGCAGGCGTCTGCCTGACGAAAGAAACCCTCCTCACAGGCCATGACAAAACGGCGCTCTTCCTCCTCGTTCTGAAAATCGTAGCAGACTTTTTCGATTTTATCCATCCTCGTCCTCCTTGTGGGTTCTCAGGCGAGAGCAAAACCTTTCTTCTCAGTCCGCCTCGCCGTAGGCTGAAAAGAAGCGGTCGATTTTATCGGTGTATTGCAATCGGATATCCTCCTCGGTCATCTTCAGATATTCGAAGGGATATTTCGGCATGAAAAACCGCTCGATCTTGGCGGCAGGACGGGAGACAAGCTTCGTCACCGAACCGGCGCCCACCGCAAAGATGTGATGCAGCTCCTCCATGATATAGACGTTATAGAGCCCCTCCGCCCCGGGCAGTGAGAAGCCCACGTTTTCAAGATTTCCCACCGTATTCTTCTGCCGATAGATATAATAGGGGATATAACCGGCGAGCTTTGCCTTGACCTGAGAATAATCCACGCTCTTCTGCGCTTCCCCTCCGCTGATCGAATAGTTGTCGAAGCCGCTGTTGGTGGCGATCTCCGCCGACTTTTTGATGCAGAAGGTGTGAATTGTCAGATTGTCCGGCCGGATCTTTAAAATGGCGTCCACGCTCTTCGAAAAGCTGCGGTAATTGTCCCCGGGAAGGCCGGCGATCAGGTCGGTATTGATATATTTTATGCCGGCCGCTCGCGCAATATCATAGGCGCGGAAAAATTCCTCACTGGAGTGCCTCCGACCAATACGGATCAGCACCTCGTCGTTCAGGGTCTGGGGATTAATGCTCATGCGGGTGACGCCCGCCTCCACCGCCAGACGGACCTTCTCCTCGGTGACGGTGTCCGGCCGCCCCGCCTCGCAGGTGTACTCCGCCAAAGACGCGGGATCGACGCGGGAGGCGATCTTATCAAAGAGACGCGCCAGCTGAGAAGCGTCCAGAGTGGTGGGCGTTCCCCCGCCGATGTAGATGGTGGTAAGCTTCAGACCCTTCTCCCGGATGATGTCAAAAACCATGTCGAGATCGCGAAGAAGCCGCTCCAGATAGTCAGGAATCAGTGACTGCAGCCGCTTGGTGGCAAAGGAGACAAAGGAGCAGTAGGCACAGCGGGTAGGACAGAAGGGGATCGAGATATAGAGGCTGCAGGAACGGTCGGGAAGCGCGTCCACGATCCGCTTCTCGTTCACCGTCACATCGGTGAGGAGAGCCGCCTTCTTGGGATTGAGAAAATACTCGTGACGCAGCGCCTTTTTGGTGTGGAATTCGCTTTCCCCCAGCTTTTCATAAAGCTGACCGGAGATCTTGGCCGGTCGGATGCCGGTCAGAATCCCCCAGGCAGGGGTATAACCGAAGAATGCCTCCCCGGCCTTGAAGACCGCCTTGCCGACGGCGATCTTCCCCGCCCGTTTCTCATCCTTGTCCCGGATAATCTGGGTATGTTCGGCGCGCTCGGCCTGCTCGCCGATGCGGATCTCGGCAAAGGCATAGATTTTGTTGTCCTCCACGATTCGGGTGCGGACCGTCACCACCGGCGTCTCGTCGGTGACCACCTCGTCGAGAGCAAATTTGGCCCCCGGAAAAAAGATCATGCAGAGGGTCTGTATGTAATTGACATTCACATCGGTGTCCAGTATCAGTTTCATCGTCCTGTCCCTTGTCTTTTATTTTACAAACCGCCGGCGAAGAAGATATGATCGCCGGACGAACATCTCGTGTTTTTCGGTGTTTTCAGCCGGAACAACCTCTTACTCGGGGGAAATTCCTGCTCTTCGGAAAGCCGCAGTCAATCCTCAGGCCTTTTTCTTCAGAACATCGCTCTCCATCACGATGGTCACCGGACCGTCGTTAAGAATCTCATACTCCATTTCGGCGCCGAAAACACCCCGCCCCACCGGCTTGCCGAGGGCTTCCTCAAAGCGGGCGATAAAATATTCATAGAGCCGCTCCGCCTCGCCCGGGGCCGCCGCGCCGAAAAAGTCCGGCCGGTTTCCGTGGCGGTAGTTGGCAAGCAGCGTAAACTGTGAGACCACCACCGCACCGCCCCCGATATCGATGAGCGAGAGGTTCATCTTATCGTTTTCGTCGCAGAAAATCCGAAGCTTCGCGATTTTGGCGGCGAGCAGCGAAGCGTCCTCCTCTTTGTCCCCCTGGGCCACACCCAGAAGAATGGCAAGACCCTGCCCGCAGGCTCCCGTAACCACCCCGTCCACCCGGACGGCGGCCGATTTGACTCGCTGTATCACCGCTTTCATAAAAAGCTCCCTTCTTTTACGTATAGCCCCGCTTCACATCGATCACATGAGGAATCGACTTCAAGCGGGCGATAATCGACTTGAAATGGTCGATATCCCGGCAGCCCACCACCAAATTGACGAGAATGCCCTGGGATTTCGACTGGGTATTGATCTGATGGAGCGAGACCCGCATCTCGGCAAGAGATCCGGTCAGGTTGGCAAGGAGCAGCATGTCGTTTTCGGCAAAGACCTGAATAATGGCCTCGAAGAGATTGGCATCCCCTCCGCTCCGGCCGGGCTCTCTTTCCCAATAGGCGCTGACAAAGCGGCCGGCGTTTTCGGGATTGCTCTCCCCCAAAATGACATTGGGGCAGTCGGACTTGTGGATCGAAATACCGTAGCCCTTGGTGATAAAGCCCACAATGGCATCCCCGGGCAGCGGGTTGCAGCAGCGGGCGAACTTGACTTCGCAGCCGTCCACGCCGTCCACCACCACGCCCCCTTTGTGCTTGCTGCGGGGCTTGACGGCGATATCCTCCACTGCAAGATTTGCCGGCTCCTCCGGCGGGTTCGTGACCACCCGATCGAACTCATCCTTCAGCTTGATGGCAATCTTGCTGACCGCAAGACCTCCGAAACCGATGGTGTTGAAGAGATCCTCCACCGAGGCGATCCCCAACCGCTTCACCACATTGGCGAGAACTTCATCCCGCTGGGCGGGGGTATAGGGCCGGTTGTACTTGCGGAATTCCCGTTCGATCTCGGCCTTGCCCACGATGATATTTTCGGTCTTCTTCTCCTTCTTGAACCACTGGCGGATCTTGCTCCGCGCCTCGCCGGTCTTGACCACCTTGAGCCAGTCCCGGGAGGGTCCCTTGGAGGAGGACGAGGTGATGATCTGCACGATGTCCCCGTTCTCGGGAATCTTGTCGATCGGCGCAATGATGCCGTTGATCTTGGCACCCACCATCTTGTTGCCCACCGCCGAATGGATGGCATAGGCAAAGTCGATGAGCGTGGCCCCCTGAGGCAGAGCGATCACATCTCCCTTGGGCGTAAAGACAAAGAGCTCATCCTGGGTGATATCCACCTTGAGCGCCCGCATGAACTCCTCCGAGTCCCTTGTTCCCTCTTCGCTCTCAATCAGCTTGGGAATCCAGCTCAGCTTCTCGTCAAAGCCGGGATCGGAATCCTTCACTCCCGACTTGTACTTCCAGTGCGCCGCCACACCGTATTCGGCGATCTGGTGCATCTTCCGCGTGCGGATCTGCACCTCGAAGGGGATACCGTCCCGCCCGATCACAGTGGTGTGAAGCGACTGATAGAGGTTGGGCTTCGGTGTGGAAATATAGTCCTTGAAGCGGCCGGGCATCGACTTGAAGGCGTCGTGAATGATGCCGAGTACCGTATAGCACTCCAGCTCGGTCTCGGTAATGATGCGGAAGGCATAAAAATCGTAAATCTCGTCAAAGGACTTGTTCTGGGTGAACATCTTACGGTAGATGCTGTAGACGCTCTTCACCCGTCCGTCGATGGCAAAGGAGAGATCGTTCTCCGCCATCTTTTCCCGTAAAATCTCTTTGGTGCGGGAAATAAAATCCCGATTTGCGCCGTATTTATTCTCGATATCGTCCCGCACCTCGTCATAGCCAATGGGGTCGAGATACTGAAGCGACAGATTTTCCAGTTCCTGCTTGATCTTCTGGATACCGAGTCGGTGGGCCAAAGGCGCATAGACCTGCATGGTCTCGAGAGCCGTGATCCGCTGCTTCTTCTCGGGCTTTGCCATGAGGGTGCGCATGTTGTGCAGCCGGTCGCAGAGCTTGATGAAGATCACTCGGATGTCCTTGGCCATGGCCAAAAACATCTTCCGGAGATTCTCCATGTGCTCTTCCTCTTTGTCGTCAAAGGGAATCTGCACCAGCTTGGTCAGACCGTCCACCAGCTGTTCCACCGTCTGGCCGAATTCCTTGCGAATGACGTCTAAGGAAATCTTTGAACCGCAGTCCTCCACCGTATCATGGAGCAGCGCGGCACAGACCGAATCGGTATCAAGTCCAAGGCTCGCTACAATCTCCGCCACCGCGATCGGGTGCATGATATAGGGCTCGCCGCTTACGCGGAACTGCCCGTCGTGGAGACGGTACGCGTACTTATAGGCGCGCTTGATCTTGTTCATGTCATAGGTCTGATTGTTGTCGTCGAGAATCATGACCAGCTTGGCAATCGCTCCGTACATTCCCGTCCCTCCTTCCTTTATGGCTTCTGTTTATGGTTTCTGCTGCGCTTTCAGCTTCTGATAGGTGGGCGCCTTTTCGATATCCACCTTGTTGCGGACAAAATTTACGCTATAGCAAAGATTCTCCCAGTTGTCCCCCCGGTAGGCTAATGTTACAATGCCGCATTCGTCAAGAATATTGAGAATCACCCGGAGCTTCTTGTAGTGAAGCCCGGGATTTTCGGAAAACTGAGAGAGAAGCTCCCGCATGCCGGTCACATCCTCCCGTCCGTTGCCGAAATGCCGCTTGAACCAGAGATAGACCGGCGCGACATCCTCTCTTGTAGGAAGAATATCCTCGCTTTTGTCAAAGGATGCGCCCTGCATCAGTTCCTCGAACCGGAGCCGGTCGCCCTCGTCGATGGCATCGGTCTCC
>CAZGQH010000045.1:0-8528 GCA_964527575.1 uncultured Lachnospiraceae bacterium | reverse complement strand
GTGACCAAGTGCCGCTCGGTGCGGGTGGTCAAGCTGGACGGGGACGAGGCCGTCATCGAGGCGGAGCTTTCTCTCGGCGGCTACAGCACACGGCCGGTGCTGGAAACGAGGATCCGCTATACTGTGCTTGCCACCGGCGAGCTGCGGGTCGACCAGAAGGTCAAGGTGGACGGGCGCTTCCCCTTCCTGCCCCGCTACGGCATGCGCTTTGTCCTCTCCAAGGGCAACGAGCGGATGGCCTACTTCGGCCGCGGCCCCATGGAGGCCTATTGGGACAAGCGCCTCGCCTCCCGGATGGGGCTCTTCACCGGCAATGTGAAGGACAACTTTGAGCCCTATGTGATGCCTCAGGAGAACTCGGCTCACGCCGACACCGAATGGGCTGCCGTCTGGGCAACCGCCGGGCAGGGACTCCTCTTCGCCTCGGAGGCCACCTTCACTTTCAATGCCCAGCACTATTCCGCCGAGCAGCTCACCGCCGCCCGGCACGATTACGAGCTTGTTCCCGACGAGCGCACCTTCGTCTACATCGACTACAAGCAGAGCGGCTGCGGCTCCAACTCCTGCGGTCCTGCCCTTGCCGAGAAGTACCGCCTCTCGGAGAAGGAATTTGACTTCTCCTTTGCACTCAAGCCGGTGATCGCCGGCGATACCGACTTCTTCAGGGAAAGCCTGCGGATCACAAAGTAAAATTCATTTTCTCAATCTGCCAGAAAAGAGCCGAGTTTTCCGGAATTTTTCGGAAAACTCGGCTCTTTTTCAGCAAAGAAACCGCTTTTGCTCACTTCATTTCGATATCATGGATTTGATTGGATCGGGCAGCCATTTTGAGCACGATTTCCGCAAATTTGCGAGGACTTACCGGAAAATCACCTGCGATCCATTCCTTTACCAGACCGATCACCCCGTTGACCGCAAAAATATAGCCGTAGCGGGCGAGAAGGGGATCCGCAATCGCCGACATCATGTTGTACTTTTCGATAATGGTATTCACCAGCCGTTCGTTGAAGCGGCTGTTGTCCGCCTGAATAATCAAAAGGCGGAAGACCCGCTCATTCTCCTGCAGATAGCGGAAAAACCGTTCGAAATAATCGAGGTACCCTCCGTCCGAATCGAGCGCTTTCAGACTGTCGATCACCGGAATCCGCTCTAAAACCTCGTTTTCGATCTCCTTCAGAAGGGTCTCTACATCGTAATAGTAGGCGTAAAAGGTAGAGCGGTTGACATCCGCCCGCTTACAAATATCGGTAACGCTGATCCGGTCGGTCTTCTCCCCCTCCAGAAGCTCCAGAAAAGCGTTCTTAATCAGCATCTTTGTCATTTTTGTCCGTCGGTTTTCTCCCATCCCCTATCCTCTTTTCCGCTTTTTTTCTTTTTTTGTCGGCAGACAGACATTTCAGGCTGTATTGTCGGAAATACAGCGTATTATAAAAAACTGTCTGTTGAAATTCCCACAATCTGTTGGTATAATAATAACAAAGGGAGAGAGTTTTGTCAAGACTCCGATTCAACCGGTCAAAATCGGTAAATACTGAATAGAGCTTATGCCAGAACGATTTCCCGAAACAATCGTATCCCACCGGGAAAGGACGGTGTTTTCCATGAAACAAGATTTTATCCGCTTTGAAAAGGTAAAAAAGGAATATCGCTCGGGCGACATGACCGTGACCGCATTGACCGACGCCAGCTTTTCGGTAAACGAAGGCGAGATCTGCGTAATCGTCGGGGAGTCGGGGGCCGGCAAGACCACCCTGTTAAACATCCTCGGCGGCATGGACAGCCTGACCGAGGGAAAGGTTTATGTAGATGGCACCGACATCTCGGGCTTCAGCAAGAAACAGCTCACCGAGTATCGACGGTCTGCCGTGGGCTTTGTCTTTCAGTTCTACAACCTGATACCCAATCTCACTGCCCTCGAAAATGTCGAGATTGCCGCCCAGCTCTGCAAAAATGCCCTGCCTCCCGAAGAAGTGCTCTCCAACGTAGGACTTTCGGAACGTGCGAATAATTTTCCTGCTCAGCTGTCTGGGGGCGAGCAGCAGCGGGTGGCCATTGCCCGGGCGCTGGCCAAAAATCCTAAGCTTCTCCTCTGCGACGAGCCCACCGGCGCTCTCGACTATCACACCGGCAAGGCGATCCTGAAGCTTTTGCAGGACACCTGCCGGAAGACCGGCATGACGGTCATTATCATCACCCACAACAAAGCGCTCTGTGCCATGGCCGACCGGGTGGTCCGGATGAAGAGCGGCACCATTCTTTCCGCTGAGGAGAACACACAGGTGATTCCGGTGGAAGAGCTGGAATGGTAATGCCCCGATCGCTTCAATAACCGCGCCATAAAAGCCCGAAAGGAGGGAATCACAAGATGAAAAAATACACCGTGAAGACCCTGCTCCGTTCTGTGCGTGCCTCCTTCGGGCGCTATGCCGCTATCTTAGCCATCATCGCCCTCAGTGTGGGCTTTTTCACAGGCTTAAAGAACGCCACCCCCGCCATGCGCCGCACGGCCGACCGCTATCTCACCGAGCAGGCGGTTCACGATTTTGAGCTTCTCTCCACAATCGGCTTCACCGAAGAGGATGTTGTCGCCCTGAAAGAACTGCCCGGCGTCGCTTTTGCCGAGGGAGGATACCTCACCGATGCATCCGCCCGGGTCGGCAGCGACAGGGAGGCGGTCTTTCGGCTCTACTCCCTGCCCGAGCATGTCTCCCTCCCCCGCCTGGCTGCCGGCCGTATGCCGGAAAATGCCGGCGAGTGCCTGGCCGATGCTGCGCTCTTCGGCGAAGAGGCGATCGGCGAAACCCTTACCCTCTCGGCGGAAAACGCTTCTCTGACCGGGCGCACATTCACGGTGGTGGGCCTTGTCACCTCTCCCCGCTTTTTAGGCCAGGATCGGGGTACCTCTTCCTTAGGGGACGGCCGGGTGGCGGGCTTCTTCTATCTCCCTGCCGAAGCCTTCTCGGATAGTATCTACCACGAAATCCACCTGCGGGGCGACTTTTCGAAGAGCTATTTTTCAACTGCCTACGAAAAGGAGCGGGACTCCCTGCGCCCGGCGCTGGAGGAGCTTGTGAACGACCGGCTGGAAGAGCGCTACCGCCGGCTGACCGAGGAAGGAAACGCAGCGATTGCCTCCGCCGAAGAATCGCTCCGTCAGGGCTGGGAGGCCTATCGGCAGGCCGAGGCGGCAGGCACTCTTTCCGCAGAGCAGCTTGCCTCCCTGAAAAACGAGCTTACTGCCGGTGAAGAAGCTCTGGCAGCTGCCAAAAAAGAGCTGGAGGAACTTCCCGCCCCCGCTCTCTTCCTGCTCGATCTTGACAGCAATGCGGGATTTGTCAGCTTTCAGAACGACATCGGCATTGTCAGCGGCATTGCCGACGCCTTTCCCATCTTCTTCGTCTTAGTGGCGGCGCTGGTTTCCCTCACCACCATGGCGCGGATGGTCAACGAAGAGCGCACCCAGATCGGCACATTAAAGGCCATGGGCTATACCAACACCGCCATCTCCTGGAAATATACCCTCTATGCGGGCAGCGCCTCTCTCATCGGCTGCGCCGTGGGCTTTTTCCTCGGCACCGGCGTCATCCCCGAAATCGTCTGGTCGGTCTATTCCTCCACCTATCGCTTCTCCTCTCTGGCCTTCTACTTCAGCCCTCTGCTCTATATCTCCTGCCTTCTCATCACGGCGGCGGGCTCGGTGGGCGTCACGCTTCTCACCTGTCGGCGGGAGCTGCGGGAGAAGCCGGCGGAGCTCATCCGCCCCAAGACTCCCGCCAAGGGCAAGCGCATTTTTCTGGAAAAGATCCGCTTTTTCTGGAACCGCCTCTCCTTTCTGAATAAAGTCACATTGCGCAACGCCTTCCGCTCGAAAAAGCGCATGGCCATGATGCTCATCGGAACGGCGGGCTGCACTGCCCTTCTGGTGGCAGGCTTCGGCATGAAGGACTCGATTCGCGGACTTCTCACCACCCAGTATGAAGAAATCGCCCTCTACGACGGCTATCTCTCCTACGACGGAGAGGCCGATACCGAAGACAGGCTCACCTCCTTCTTTGCCGACAAAGGAGCGGACTTTGCCTTTGCCCACCGGGAGGAAACCCAAATTCAGGCAAACGGCGGCGTCCGCACGGCCATTGCCGTAGCGCTCCCCTCTGACCGTGCCAATGAGTTTGTCAGCCTGCACCGGGGGAAAGAGACACTTTCCTATCCCAAGGCCGGTGAGGCGGCAGTCAGCAGCCAGCTGGCCGATCGGCTTTCCCTGAAGCTCGGCGACACCCTGAAGCTCTCCCTTGACGAAAAAGTCATCTCCCTTACCGTCACAGCGATCTTCGACAACCACATCGATCACTATGTCTATCTTTCGGACGAGGCACTTCCCGTCGCTCGCAACGCCGCCTATTTTAACAGCAAGGACCCTGCCGGCCTTGCGGCGCCTCTCCGCCAGGTGAACGGGGTCTCTCAGGTATCCCTTGTCTCGGAGGAGCGGGCACTTTTGGAGGAGAGCATGGCCAACATGAACTATATCGTACTGCTCATCTTAGTGGCCGCCGGAGCCCTCGCCTTCATCGTGCTTCACAACCTGACCAACATCAACATTATGGAGCGGATCCGAGAGGTGGCCACCGTCAAGGTTTTGGGCTTCGACAGCAGAGAGACCGCCTCCTATGTGATGCGGGAGAACCTGATCCTCGCCGCCCTTGGCGGCGGAATCGGGCTTCTTCTCGGCAAGCTGCTCCATGTCTATATTCTCTCCCAGATCAAGGTGGATAAGATCGTCTTTGATTTTACAATCGCCTGGTGGAGCTTTCTCCTCTCTTTCGCCTGCACCCTCACCTTCGCCCTCATCTCCAACCTCTTCATGCGCATCAAACTCTCCCGCATCAACATGGCCGAATCGCTGAAGGCGGTGGAGTGAGGTTGAACAAAAGAATCCTTTTCATCCCGACAGGAATTACCGATTTCGATAAGCAGATCACTTATTCAAATTTATTTGTCGTTTGTCGCATAAACAGATAGACAAAACAGTCAATTCATGTTATACTGTTATCAGAGACCAATGAAGAACGGATAAAGGAGTGATTCGGTTGAAACGCCCCAAGTTAACTGTCTTAGGATTCTGTTTGATATTCGGCCTCTTTATCGGTCTGTCCTTTTTTCTTCAGGGAGAGACAAAATATATAATACTCATCAGCTGCCTTGCTTTTTTTGCGATCCTTATCGGTACATGCGTGATCAATCTGCTATATTTTTTCTTCTATCAAAGAAAAATAAAGAAAACGGTATATCTTCTTGAGACAGAAAGACCGCAAGAATTTATTGAAGAAACACAGAAACTGCTTCAAACGGCAAAAGGAAGCATTCTGCAAAAAAACTTACAGTTTAATTTAACCGCCGGATATATTGACTTAGGGCAGTACGATGTTGCTATCCGTATATTGGAAGCGCTGTGGGAATGGAGCTCGACTTCCCCCGCAATAAAAGCACTTCACCGACTCAATCTATGCGTAGCATATCTGGAATCCAATCAGGATGCCAAAGCAATTGCGCTATATGAAGAAAACCGGGAACTTTTTAAGCAACACATTGAAAAGTATAAACAGAAAAGCAACTGCGGAGTCCTCAATATTTCCATACTCGAAATTCAGATCGCAATGCGAAAGGGTGAATACCAACAGGTTTCAACACTGCTTTGTGCGATACAGAAACAGTTTCCGACTATTTCGGTTCGAGCGCAGAAGGATTTGGATAAAATCGTAGCACAATTGGAGGAAGTAAAGGCACAGAACCCTGGGGAATAAATGCGGATATACACCTTAGTAACAGTTTTAACGCTGATTTCCCGCCATACAGGAATAACCCGTCAAACCATTCTATATCCTACGGCAAGATTGATCTGACCAAAAGAAGTTATACTTCTATAACCGCACGACGGAAAGACGGCAGTTTCCATTCCGAAATCCCAAACACCCCGGTGCATTCCCATGGAAGCACCGGGGTGTTTTATCTTTTTCCTTTTGTTAAAGCTCAGACCTCAAGCTTCATATCGTCCTTTTTGATCCAGCCCACTTTGCGGAGAAGCTCGGACACGCCAAGCGCCACAACGGCGGGCAGCACCACATGGACAAAGAGAATTTCGAGGAGCGCTACATACCAGCTCACCGGCTCCACCAGTCCTTCAATGCCGGCGGTCATCACCGAAAAGCCGTTGATCTGACCCACAAGGCCGGCAGTACCCATACCGGAGCCCACGGCGTTGTTGGTCATCTTGAAGAGGGCGGAGGAGACCGGACCCACCACGGCCGAGGCCACCGTGGCGGGAATCCAGATCCGGGGATTTTTCACGATATTGGGCATCTGCAGCATGGAGGTGCCGATTCCCTGGGAGACAAGACCGCCGAAGCGATTCTCCCGGAAGGAGGCCACCGCAAAGCCCACCATCTGCGCCGAGCAGCCGGCGGCAGCGGCGGCAGCGGCCAGCGCAAGGCCATAGTCGGAGCCTGCATTGGCAATGACCATTACGCCGATCGCAGCCGAGGAGATAGGCAGGGTAAGGGCAAGACCCATCACCACCGCCACGATAATGCCCATGAGGAAGGGCTGCCGCTCGGTGCTCCAGCCCACGAAGTTGCCGATGGCAGTGGTCACATAGGCGATGCCCCTGCCGGTAAGAAGACCGATCCCGCCGCCGGCCGCCACCGTGACGATGGGGGTGACGAGAATGTCGATCTTGGTTTTGCCCGAGACCAGGCGGCCGACCTCCAGACCCACCATAGCCGCCACAAAGGCGCAGAGGGGATCGCCGGGCTTACCCGCCGAAAGAGAGGCAAGGGCTCCGCCGTCCTTTGCCATCTTCACAAGATCGGCGGCAAAGGCGCCGATAAAACCGGCAGCCCCCGCCGATACGGTGACAAGGGGCGATTCCTTGAACTTGTAGGCGATGCCCACACCGATACCCACACCCATCAGGGTCTTGGTCAAATTGGCGGCGGCTGTCATCAGTCTGCCCACAAAGGTATCGGCAATAAAGCCGATGGCGGCGATCTGCCCGATAATCGTGCCTACGATCAGTGTGGCAAACAGCCCCAAGGCCATGCCCGAAAGTCCATCGATAAAGATACGGTTCAGCGTCTTTTTCAAACCCTGTTTGAAGGAACTCATTTTTCCATCCTCTTTGTTTTTCACTTAAAATGCCCAACCATAGGGGATAACCGACCGATGCCAGAACCGCCGGTATCTTACTGCCGCAGCGTAATGCCGAGATTCTTTTCCAGCGCCCCCAGCACCTTGGCGGAGACCTTGTCGGCCTCCTCGACGGTGAGGGTGTGGTCGGGCGCCCGCAGGGTCACCCGGAAGGCGACACTCTTCTTGTCGGCGCCTAACCGTTCGCCGGTATAGACATCGAAGAGTTCCACCTTTTCGGTCAGACGGCCGCCCGCCTTCTTCATGACATCCTCGATGCTGCCGGCCTCCAAGTCGCGGTCGCAGACAAAGGAGAAGTCACGGGTGGTAGCGGGATATTTGGGAAGAGGCTTATACTGCTTCTTCCGATCGGAGAGAGCGAAGAGCTTGTCGATGTCGAGATAACCAAGCAGCACCCGACGGTCAAAGCCATAGGCCGAGGCCACAGCGGGATGCAGTTCTCCAATGATACCGAGGAATTCGACCCCGCCCCGGGCGGCAATCGACGCGCAGCGGCCGGGATGGAAGGTGGGATTATCCGAAACCTTCGCAAAGCGGGGATTCTTGATTCCCGCAAAGGTGAGGATATTTTCCGCCATGCCCTTGAGAGTGTAGAAGTCGCCGTCTCCGTAGAATCCGAAGGCCAGCATCTTTTTCTCCTCGGGAAGGGAATCTGCCTCTTCGGTGGGCAGATAGACCCGCGCCAGCTCGTAAAGGGCGGCATTGTCCGAGTGGAAGTTGTTGTTGCGGGAAAGCACCTCGAGGAGCGAAGGGATCAGGGTGGTGCGCATAACGCTGGTGTCCTCGCCCAGAGGATTCGAGATCACCACCGTCTTTCTCTCGGGCGCGTCGGCGGGAAGGCCGATCTTATCCATTCCCTTGGGGGAGACAAAGGAGAAGGTGCAGCACTCGTTGAGACCCATCCCGCAGAGGAGGCTATGAAGTCCCCGCTCAAAGCTCTGTACCGGCGTGAGAAGCCCGGCCTTTACGCTGCAGCGGAAGGGGGTCGATTCGATGTTGTTGTAGCCGTACATCCGGATGACCTCTTCCGCGATGTCGTTCATACTCTCGATATCCGAACGGAAGCTGGGGGCGGTCACATAACCGTCGGCCACGACAAAGCCGAGGCTCTCCAGCACATTCTTCATATAATCAGGCGTGAGCTTCACGCCCAGGAAGGCGTTGATCTTCTCACAGTCGAGGGGAAGGGTCACGGGCGCCTTCTTACCCTTGTACACATCGATACAGCCGCTCACCACCTCGCCGGCGGAAAGCAGGGTCACCAGCTCGCAGGCGCGGTCGAGGGCGGGCATCACATTTTCGGGATCGAGTCCCTTTTCAAAACGGGC
>CAZGQH010000044.1:0-8622 GCA_964527575.1 uncultured Lachnospiraceae bacterium | reverse complement strand
CACCCTTTTTGAACTGGCCGGTCACTTTTTTGGTGAGGCCGTTCACTTCATACGTATAGCTGCCAAAGCCGCTGGGCTCAGAATGTGCGAATTGTCCTTCATAAACGCTGCCGTCGGCAAAGGTATAGATGCCGTAGCCGTGAAGCTCACCCTGAAAGAAGGTTCCCTCATACTGTGCGCCATCGGAGAAGGTCAGTTTCCCGTCTCCGTCGGGCAATCCGTTGCTGTAACCGCCTTCATAGGATGCCCCATTTCTGGTTAAATATGAGAGAGGCCCCTTCAGACGGGATTCGGTGAAACTCCCCTCCAAGACCTCGTTTCCGTTGTCATAAACCAGCGTCAGTCTTCCCTCCCCTTCAAATTCGCTGTGAAGGAAGTTTCCTTCGTAGAAGGCCCCGCTGGCAAAGGTATAGCTTCCCTGCCCTTCGGCATACCCGTTGACAAAGTCAGCGGTCAGCACTTCGCCGGCAGCCGTGGTCAGAACGCCCTTCCCGTTGGGAAGAAAGTTTTCGATTTCGCCGACATACTCGTCGTTGTTTTCAAAAACAAGCCGGTTATTGCCGTAATATTCTGCGGTGCCGTGGCGGTAATAGACAGTACCCTTCTCGGAGGTGCCGAAGGCATAGATCTTGCCGTAACCTTCGGCGTTGACCACGCGGAAGCGGTAGCCGGTAATGAGAAGTGTCGCTACCAAAAGCAGCAGCATGACTGCCGAGGCCAGCAGAGCGGAACAGAAAAAGACCGATTTTCTCATGTCAGAAGCCCCCTGGCCAGGTCGATCAGTATGGGAAGATAGCGGGCTGCCAGAAAGGCCACCAGGAGAAAGAGAATCAGCGCTACGATGACCACATAGAGATCGGTGCCCTTGTTGGAATAGCGGAGCTCGGCGCGAATGCGGTCCTCCTCCTCCATATAATAGAGAGGCACTTCTCCTTCTTGAATGGGAGTTACAATCCAGATATAGCGAGCAAGCGCCCCTTTACTGATCGAATGGAGGATAAAGGGGTTCTTGGCAAAACCGAGAGCCTCGGCGCTGAGCGCGGCTTCCCGCCCAATGGCGTTTTGCGCTAAAATCGAGCGCACGGCTTTGCCGAGAATTGTTTTGTTGTAGTACATCATGAGAACGCCGATTACGATACCGGCATACAGTGCCCAGACCAAAAGCGGAATGGATACCATATCGGCGTCCAGCGCAGCGGCCGGATTAAGGGGATAGAATCTCATGGGAATTTACCTTTCTGAGGACGGAAAAACGATCGGGTTACACCTTTCGAATGATATCGCAGCCCACATATTTGCGGAGCACTTCGGGAACGGTGACGCTGCCGTCCGCGTTCTGATTCTGCTCCACAAGAGCGGGCAGAATCCGGCTGGTGGCAAGGCCGCTGCCGTTTAAGGTGTGGACGTATTCGATCTTTCCGTCGCTCCGCTTGACCCGCATCATGCCGCGGCGGGCCTGATAGTCCCGGGCATTGGAGACCGAGCTGACCTCTTTATAGCCCTGCATGGAGGGAATCTGAATCTCAATATCGTAGGTGCGCGCCATGGAGGCGGAGCAGTCCTCTGCCGCCAGCTTGACGGTGCGGAAGTGGAAGCCCAGTCCTTTGACTAAGTTTTCGGCGTTGGTGACCAGTTCCTCAAAGGCTTCGTCGCTTTTCTCCGGAAGCGTATACTGCACCATCTCCACCTTGTTGAACTGGTGGCCGCGCACCATGCCCCTTTCGTCGGCGCGGTAGCTGCCCGCCTCCCGGCGGAAGCAGGGCGTGTAGGAGATATACTTCCGGGGCAGCTCTTCCTCGGTGAGGATCTCGTCCCGGTGGAGCGAGACCAGCGCGGTTTCGGCAGTGGGAAGCATGAAGCGGCGGCGTTCATCCTCTGCCGTTTCCAGCCAGTAGACCTCATCCTGGAACTTGGGGAACTGGCCGGCGGTCAGACCGCACTCGTAGCCCAGCATGTGAGGGACGAGTACCAACTCAAAGCCGTTGCCCAGATGGGTTTCGATAAAATAGTTGAGCAGCGCCCATTCCAGGCGCGCGCCCATGCCCCGGTAGATCCAGAAGCCGCTGCCGGAAAGCTTGGTTCCCCGCTTGTAGTCGATCAGTCCCAGGTCGGTGCAGAGATCCACATGGTTTTTCGGCTCAAAGTCGAATTTGTGGGGCTCTCCGAAGTAGCGGAGAGGCTGGTTGTTCTCTTTGCCGCCGGCCAAAAGGTCTTCGTCGGGCAGATTGGGAAGTCCCAGCATGAGCGACTGCAGCTCGTTTTCCACGGCTTTACGCTTTTCGTCGCTCTCCTTTCCCTTTTCGCCCAGCTCTTTCATGCGGGCGAAGAGGGCCTGCACATCCTTCCCTTCCTTCTTGTACTGGGGAACCAGCTTGGACTCCCGATTCTGCTCCGCCTTCAGACTCTCTCCTTCGGCGATGAGCGCGCGGCGTTTGCTGTCCAGCTCGATGATCCGGGCAACTTCCTCTTCGCATTCCTTTCCCTTCTTTTTGAGACGGGCAATGACTTCATCCGGATTTTCTTTAATATATTTAATATCAATCATGTCTAATACCTCTTTGTGATGCTATATGAAATATTTATGTATTGTTTTGCTATTTATAGCAAATTGCTTCCGCCGATCTGGGCAAGCAAGGCTTCGAGGTCGTTGTCATCGCTGAATTCGATCTCCAGCCGTCTGCTCTTTTTTCCGCGGAAAATCTTGATTTTACGGCCGAATTTGCGGCGAAGCGCCTTTTCCAGCTCAGTGATATAGTTCACATCGCCGGGTTCTTCCTCCGACTCGACTGTTTCCGGTGCGCTTGCCTCGGCATTGAGTTTCCGAACCAGATCCTCGGTAGCGCGTACCGAAAGTCCCTTGGCAGTGACCAGTTCGGCAGCACGAAGAATATCCGATTTTCTCTGCAGGCCAAGAAGTGCCCGGGCATGTCCGGCGGAAAGCTCGTTTTCGCCCAGCATTTTCAGAATCTCCGCGGGAAGATCGAGCAGACGCAGCGAGTTGGTGATGGCACTGCGGCTCTTCCCTACCCTTTGCGCCAGATTTTCCTGGGTCAGATTGAAGTTCTGCATAAGAATCTTGTAGGCGTTTGCCTCTTCTACCGGGTTCAGATCCTCCCGCTGAATATTTTCAATCAGTGAAAGCTCGGCGGTCTTCTGTTCGTCGGTATCGAGGATTACCACCGGAACCTGAGTAAGTCCGGCCATTTTGGAAGCGCGCCAGCGCCGTTCGCCTGCAATGATCTCATAAAAGCCGCCGGTGGCTTTTCGCACGACAATCGGCTGAATCACGCCGTTTGCCGCAATCGAATCGGCCAGCTGTGAGAGCGCCACAGGATCAAAGGTTTTGCGTGGCTGATCCTTGCGCGGCTCGATATCGGCCAAGCGAAGCATGGTCAGCCCGCTTTTCTCTTCTTCGGAGTTTTCTGCAAATATGGAGTCAAGCCCTTTTCCGAGGCTGCGGTTGTTGAGTGCCATAGTCTTCTTTTCCTTCCTATTCCTCGTTTTCTATACAGTTGCCGGAGCATTTGTACGGTTTCTTGGTTTTGTTCTTCGGTTTTATGTCCGTTTCAGCAGCTCTTTGGCCAGATCAAGATACAGCTCGGCACCTTTCGAGTGGGCGTCGTAATAGATCACGGGGAGTCCATGGCTGGGGGCCTCACTGAGACGCACATTGCGGATGACTTTGGTATTGAAGATCTTGTCCCCGTAATAGCGCTCCAGCTGTTCCAAAACCTGACGGGTCAGATTTAAGCGACGGTCGTACATGGTGACGAGAATACCGGTGATTTCGAGACTGGGGTTATAGAATTTCTTGGTCTGACGAATCGAAATCATGAGCTGAGAGAGGCCCTCCAAGGCGTAATACTCGCAGGTCATGGGAACGATCACACCGTCCGCGGCGGTAAGCGCGTTCAGCGTTAAGATGCCCAAGGAGGGCGGACAGTCGATAAAGATATAATCGAAATCCTCGCGCAGCGGGTCAAGAACATTCTTCAGGCGATATTCGCGATTTTCAATATCGACAAACTCAAATTCTGCACCCGCCAGAGTAATATTTGCGGGAAGACAGAGCAAATTCTTGAATTCGGTCTGAATCACCGCTTCAGCAGGCGTGACGCGGCCGATCAGGGCTTCATAGACGGTGTTGTCGGTCTTTTTTGAAATACCGACACCGCTGGTGGCGTTGCCCTGAGGGTCTAAGTCACAGAGAAGAACCTTTTTACCAAGGTAAGCAACCGAAGCGGCAATATTGACGGCGCTGGTGGTCTTGCCAATGCCGCCTTTTTGGTTCGAAAAAGCGATGATTTTGCTCATTCTTACCTCCAACAGGATGATTTGACTCTATTTTATCACACTTTTGTCTTGCCGTCAAGGGCAGACGGCGAAATAGTTGCGGAACGCGGAGACAAAAAGACGGAAATGTTTCACGTGAAACAGATTGGAAAAGCGGTGTGTTTGCAGGGCAAAAACGCCTGGTTTTAACCAGGTGAGCGGCGCGAAAAACGTCAAATCCGTTTCAGGTAAATTGTTTCACGTGAAACATAGCGCATAATAAGCGCCAAATGAAGCGCTGAACAAATAAGTCTTGTCAGTCGACGCCAAAACAGGACCGCTGAGACGGCATAATAGATTATGTTTCACGTGAAACAAAGTTTTCGCTTTAGAGAGACACGGTTTTGGGTATCCGAATAACAAAACGAATTTCAGACTCGCTTTCAATGCGCTCGCTCTCAGCAGAAATGCCTTTTTTGCTGACAAATGCCAATGTTTTGGCCAGCGTGTGGCAAACGGCTTCCGCATCATAGGGGCGGGGTGTCTTTTCGCTTTTTTGGGGAGGAAGAAGCAGGCGATCGATATATTCTTCGGCTTTCTTTACATTAAGTCCATTTTCTCCTATGTAAGAAGCGGCTGCAAGGCGGGTAGCGGGGTCGGAAATCCGCAGCAGGGAACGGGCATGGCGCTCAGTCAGCTTTTTTTCCAAAATAAGCTGCTGTTCTTCGGGAGTAAAGCGGAGCAGACGAAGCTTATTGGCAATGTTGGACTGGCTGGTAGACATTTTCGCTGCCAGCTCTTCCTGTGTCAGCTCGTATTTGTCGATCAGCATGGCAAGGGCGGCAGCGTATTCGAAAAGATTGAGATCTTTGCGCATGATATTTTCTATAATGGCTAATTCCGCGGATTGCAGCGGGGAAGTGTCCACCAAAAGACAGGGAATTTCCTCTTTGCCAAGCATTTTAAAGGCGCGAAGCCGCCGTTCGCCGGCAACAACATAATATTTTTCGTTGGGGAACTCGCTTTTGCTCGATTTTCTGACCGAAATGGGCTGGATCAGACCGTGCTGCCGAATGCTGTCTGCCAGTGCAACAATATCCACCTCATCAAACCGGTTGCGGGGCTGCGCGGGATTGGGAAAGATGCGTTCAGTGGCGATCATGACAACTTGTCCGGCGGACTCAACGAGAAGGTTGTTTTTTTCTTTCTTTTTTGATCGGAAAAAGGGATTATTCATTTTTACAGACACCTTTCTTGTGCAATAAAATAAAAGCGAAAGATGGGGGAAGCTTGTCCGACGAATTCCTGCCGCCATACTGCACCCGAAAGGGAAGAAAAAACGGACTCGATTCGACAAGATTCGGCGCAGGGCAGGGAAGGGCATGACTGTTGACATAGGAAGGGAATAACCTCTCCCAAAAATCGCTGTAGGGAATGTCGGGAAATACTTATCAAGCTTATCTTATCACAGCGGGATGACGAAAATACGCGATTCGTGAGAGCAAACCGGCACTTCTATCAAAATTTTCCAGAAAATCTTTTTGGAGACACCCTGCGTGCAACCTATCGCGCAAAGAGGGACAAGTCGGATTCAATAGGAGAAAAGTAGCGTTTATTGTGTCTGAACAACATAGGAAGAAATCCCGGTAGACCGATTGGGGAAGGAAGTATGACGTTAAGAAAATAGCTGCATACTACCTATTAAAGCGGAAGAAAGGACTCTTTCCTATAAAGAGCAGAGAAGGGAAATGTCTTCTTGAAAAGAACCTTTGTGACAAGACTGCCCGATCGGGCAGGCAGCTTATTGCCGATTACCGAGTGTCTGGACCGGTATGGTCTTACGATTACACGCATCAGTTACAATCGAGCGGTGGATACGCGTATGCTGTTTTTGGAGGCGGAAGGGAACGAAGAATCGCTGGATGCGGCGGAAAAGAAACTCACCGAAGAAGGCTGTCTTTCAAATGACGAATCGCCTGAAAGCGTAGTGTTGATGGCATTTGCCCTGCCCGAACGGTCAGGAATGCTTTTGCCGGTTTTGCGTCTGGTTCACCGGTTCGGCTTCAATATTTCCTATATCAGTCTGCGCCGGGAGAAAGATGAGCCCCCGCTTCTTCAGATGGGGCTTTTCGCCGATAAAAGCAGGGCGTTTTCGGAATTTCTTCGTCGGGCGTCGCTCTATTGTCCGGTACAAATCCTCGATTATGACAACAGCAACAAGATTTTGGATGACACGGTCTTTTATCTGTCCTTTGCGCGGTCGATCGCAGAGAAAGCCCGGCTTTCACCCAAAGAATCGAGGCGCCTGCTCATCAACGCCAACCGAATCATGCAGGTATTGGATGAACAGAACCGTTCTCCTTATAAGACTTTCGATACCATCGGTCAGTTTGCGGATTTTCTCGTGAGTCACGAGGGGGACGCCTACCGTCCCCGCATTACACAGATTGACTGCACGCGTCTGCCCGCTCCCGGCGATTCCATCCGGGATCAAGTTATGGTTACCGCCATCGAACCTCCCTGCGGCAGCAACAGCTTTGTTCTCGTACGGGAAGGGAAGCTTATTGTCGTTGACTGTGGCTTTTCCCGCTACCGGCAGGAATGGGAGAAGACACTGAAGAGTCTTTTTCCCGCGGCCTCTTCTGCAAAATCAATCCTTCTGTTGACCCATGCGGATGTGGATCACTGCGGATGCCTGGATTTTTTCGATTTGGTCTATATGAGTCAAACTTCTTTTGAGAACTTTCGTCGGGAGGCGAAGGGAAAGCCCGCTCTTCGGGAGGAGGATCCGCTTCAGCGGCCTTATTTCCGGATCTGCAAAATTCTCTCTTCCTACCGTATGCCGTCCTTAAATAACTGTAATATTTTGAAAGCCGTCGAAGCCGTTCCTTCTGACGGATTTCCCTATCGCCGTCTTCGGTCTCTGGCAGTTGACGATCTGCTCTTCGAAGTCTATGAGGGACAGGGGGGACATCTTCCCGGAGAAACCGTGTTTATAGAGCGTTCACATAAAATGGTATTTACTGGTGATATCTTTGTCAATATCAAGGCTTTCTCAAAAGAACAGGCGGAATTCAATCGGATCGCGCCCTATCTGCTGACCTCGGTGGACTGCAATCCGGCGCTTGCCAAAGAGGAGAGAAAAGCGCTTCCCTCTCTTCTCGGCCCGGGAAAGTGGTTTGTTTTCGGTGGTCATGGGGGCATGTATCGATGGGATATTTTGGATAAAGAGACGTGACAGCAAAAAAGAAGGGGAAGAGGCAACCGCTTTTAAGCGGTTGCCTCTTCCCCTTCTTGGAAAAGACAGGGTGTGTAAAAGAGTCAGGATAGGAACAGAAAGGGTATCAGAGCCGCTCAGACGCTCTTGCGGCAGGCCTGCATTTCCGCTGCCCGCTCGGCCCGCATGTTGATCTCTTCCGGCTCCCGGAAGGTGGGAACGACCTCTTTCATGGCTTCTCTGACGGCATTGGGGTCTCTGTCAAGCTGCATCTTATCTACAGCGTCCGACAGACGGGCAAGCTTGTCCTCTACCTCCTCACGGGTGAGCGGCGTGTCTTTTTCAATAAAGATCATGTTGTTTTCGGTTTTGGTGAGGGTTTCGGTCTTCATCAGAAGTTCTTCAAAAAGCTTTTCTCCGGGGCGCAGACCGATCTCATCAATTCGGATATCCACGCCGGGTACAAGTCCCGAAAGCTTGATCATATTGACCGCCAGATCGTAAATCCGCACCGGCCGTCCCATGTCAAGGACAAACAGCTCACCGTTTTTTGCCATAGCTCCCGCTTCCATCACCAGCTGGCTGGCCTCGGAGATGGTCATAAAGTAACGGATGATCCGCTTGTCGGTGATGGTAACCGGTCCTCCGGCTGCGATCTGCTTCTTGAAAAGGGGAATTACCGAGCCGTTGGAGCCGAGAACATTGCCGAAACGAACCGCGGCAAAGCAGGTCTTGCTGTCCCCCCGGCACTGCAGTACCATTTCACAGACCCGTTTGGAGGCCCCCATCACATTGGTGGGGTTGACCGCCTTGTCTGTGGAAATAAGAATGAACTTCTCCACGCCGTACTTTTCCGCCATATCGGCGGTATTCCGTGTCCCCATCACGTTGTTTTTGATAGCCTCGCAGGCGTTATGTTCCATCAGAGGCACATGCTTATGGGCGGCGGCGTGAAAGACCACCTGAGGGCGATAGAGGTCAAAGATGCTGTTCAGCCGTTCTCTGTCCCGCACCGAGGCGATTTCCACCGAAAGATCAAGTTTTTTATGGGTGCGGCGGAGCTCCTGTTCGATCTCATAGGCGTTGTTTTCATAGATGTCCAAAATAATCAGCTTAGCCGGGCGGCATTTTGC
>CAZGQH010000043.1:0-8653 GCA_964527575.1 uncultured Lachnospiraceae bacterium | reverse complement strand
TGGGTAAATGACTCCGGTTTGCCTCGATAAACCCAAAAGACCGATCCGTCGGGTCGGTCTTTTCATTTGTTCTTTCTGTGAAGCTAATATTTTAATGCTTCAAAACCGTAAAAAATTTTTCATATGTAACGGTTGTTTTCCGGTCGGTTTCGAATATGCTGCTGTACAAGATAGTGGGTGGAATGCAGAGAGACTGACGGTTGAGGACATCGGTCCTTTATAAGGAACCGATGCTTTTTTTCAAAAAAAAGAGGAATTTTGCCTTGTGTTTTTCTGGAATTGGCGGTATAATTCCTATAATATAAAAAATATCCCCAATTGTTCTGTGGGTGTGGGTTTGTGTAAAAAGACATAGTGCCTTATGCCGTTTCATGCCGCGAAGAGCGATGATCGCTTATGGATTCTGCTATATCACGGTATTGACTCAGTCAACATTCCTTTTGCTCAGGACGGCTCTCAACAAAGCCGGTGGAGTTCATACGTTCGGTTGCCAGGAAAACCGAGCGAAACGCCCGGGAGTTTGTGAAGGAGCGGAAAGAATGAAGGGATTGAAAAATAAAAAATTTAGGGGAAAACAAAAATGACAATGAAAAAAGCGGCGGCGGAATTTATCGGTACCTTTGTATTGGTGTTTTTCGCCTGCGGGGTGGCAGCCCTTACGGTCGGAGCTCTTGCGGCTCTGCTTTACAAACTGCTTCACAAGACGAGAAAAAAACGAAAAATAAAAAAGATGCGGACTAATGGTCACATTTTTTTGACGAGGCGGAATGGAAAGCGTGCAGAATGATTGGCATATTATGCTCTTTTTCGGTATGCCTTTCGATAAAATCGGCTATATTGAAAAGAGACTTGACGAAACCGGTCTCTTTCGTGTAAAATAGAAGCGTAACACAGGGGTGTCGTTGGGCACACAGCCTTTTTTGCAGAAAGGATGAGTAAAATGAAATTCCATTATCTTGTGGATTATGAAAATATCAACGAAGCCGGAATTGCCGGGTTGGAGCATTTGGGCAGTGAGGATACGGTTTATCTTTTTTACACCAGAAATGCCAACAAGATCAGCTTTGATTTTGTCAGCGCCCTGCTCGAACAAAAGATTCCCTCGAAGCTTCGGATTTTCCGCGTCGCCAACGGTAAGCAGTCGCTTGATTTTCAGCTGCTGGCTTACCTCGGCTTTCTGATCGGTTCGGAGACCGATCCCGAGAACTTTTATCTGGTGGTGAGCAAGGACGGAGGATTTAACAACGCGGTCGCTTTTCTGAGGCAGAACAAGCTTTGCGAGCGGGTGCGCATGGTGCCTTCGATTGATTTTGTCCTGCAGGAGAGAAACCGCTCCCTGCGTAAGAATGCCGCGGCAGAGACACAGCCTGAGGCTCAGCCGAAAGCCGCGCAGCCCGAGGCTGTCGAGAAGTCTTCGGCACAGGAAGGAGATGCCCCGGTTGAGGCTCTACTCCCTTTGATTTCTGAGGAAGACGGTTTGTCGGCTGTTCGTTCGGAAGAAGAGTCGGCGGCCGCGCCGGCCGTCCCGGACGCCGGAGAGACTCCGGCTCTGGAGGGGCAGGCGGCCGATCGGGCGGAGCCCGCAAAAGAGGACGGAGAGGCCGACGCCGGGGAAGAGAGCCGAGCGGAAAAAGAACGGCCGGAAGATCTGTCTGCCGAGGAAAAGGTTTCTGTCGAGAGTGCCCCGGAGCAGGAGCTGGCAGATGCCGAACCCGCCCTGTACCCGACAGGCGGGGAGAAGCCTGCCGAGGAAGAAAAGGCGGTAGAGATGCCGGCAGAGATGACGGCAGAAGCGACGGCGGAAAAGCCGGCACCAATGCCGGTAGAAGAGAGTGCGCAGAAGAAGCCGGAAGAAAGAAAAACAACAGCGGGAAAGCGGCGTGGTCGGAAAAAGTCCTCGCAGGCACCTTCCGGGGAAGCGGCTGCCTCGGCGGCAGGGGCTCCCGCGGCGCCGGAGGCGCTTTCGGCCGCAGCGAAGAAAAAGCTTGCCTCCGAGCGGCGGGCGCAGATAAACCAGACGGTGCAGAAGATTCTGAGCAAAGCCAAAATCGAGGGGGACACCATTTCTTTTGTCTCCTCCACGGTGGTCAAGTACTTTGCGGAGGAAAACGGGAAGCAGCGGATCTACCGGGAGATCGTGAAAAAATGCGGCCGGCAGGAGGGTCTTGCGCTCTATCGCCTCATCCGCAGCGAGCTGGAATGATTTTTGTCCGGTAAAGGCAGATGTTTTCTATAAAATACAATTTTTTGAAAGGCTCCGCACAAAAAAGCGTGCGGAGCCTTTTTTCGGCTTTATGCGAAACAAAATGGTCTTTTTTTGTCATATTCCGGTGTTTTTGATGTCTTACTATGTTTGACAGTATTACAAGATATTCGGAAGGAAAAGCGACTTTTTGCGACAAGAATGTCGTTTGTATCGACATGTTATCCACAAAAAGTTTATTTTTCGCCCCACCTTTGGCAGCCGTTCCGATAAAATCCGATTGACAATAGTCCGCATTTGTGGTATTATATATAAGCAAAAGTGCGGCATTTGGGTCAGAGTGCTCCGCCGGACTTGCGTACAAGGAATATTTTAACCGACAGATCATAAAGTGAGAATTACGATATGAAGATTTCTTTTTCTCCTCCGGACATTTCGGAGAGCGAAATTGAAGAGGTCGCTGAGGCGCTTCGCTCGGGCTGGATCACCACCGGCCCCCGCACGAAAAAGCTGGAGAACCGGATTGCGGACTATATCGGCACGAAGAAGTGCGTTTGCTTGAATTCCCAGACTGCCTGTGCGGAAATGGCGCTTCGCGCCCTGGGCGTAGGGGAGGACGATGAAGTCATCACCTCCGTCTATACCTATACGGCTACGGCTTCGGTCGTCTGCCATGTGGGTGCAAAGCTGGTTTTGGTGGATACGGAAAAGGATTCCTTTGCGCTTAACTACGACGCTGTTGAGCGGGCGATCACCGAAAGAACCAAGGTCATCATTCCGGTGGATATCGGCGGTGTGCCCTGCGATTATCGCCGTCTTTTTGAAATTGTGGAGCGGAAAAAGGCGCTTTTTCGGCCGGCCAACGACTGGCAGCGGGCCTTTGGCCGTGTGGTGGTGATGGCCGATACCGCCCACGCATTCGGCGCCAAATGGCAGGGAAGCATGGTAGGCGCCGTGGCGGATATCTCCAATTTCTCTTTTCACGCGGTTAAGAACTTTACCACCGCCGAAGGGGGCTGCATGACCTGGCGGAGTGTTGCGGGCATCGACGACGAGGAATTCTACCGGCAGATTCAGCTCCTCTCCCTCCACGGGCAGAGCAAGGACGCGCTTGCGAAGACGAAACTCGGCGCCTGGGAATACGACATTGTGGGAACCTTCTACAAATGCAATATGACCGATGTGGCGGCCGCGCTCGGACTCCGTCAGCTGGAGCGCTATCCGACCATGTTGGCAAGACGGAGGGCGATTATCGAACGCTATGACGAAGCGTTCAAGCCGCTGGGAATTCAGGTGCTGCCCCATTATACCGCGGACTTTCAGTCCTCGGGGCATCTCTATATGACCCGCATTCCGGGTATCACGGCAAAGGAGCGGGGCGAGATCATTCTGAAAAT
This sequence comes from uncultured Lachnospiraceae bacterium, assembly GCA_964527575.1. Taxonomy (GTDB): domain Bacteria; phylum Bacillota; class Clostridia; order Oscillospirales; family CAG-272; genus RGIG1993. The sequence continues at coordinate 5,053 of CAZGQH010000043.1, read as the reverse complement.
GGCGGAAGAGGGCATCGCCTGCAACGTGCACTATAAGCCCCTTCCCATGCTTACGGCTTATCGGAAGCTGGGCTTTTCGATGGAGAAGTATCCCAATGCCGCAGCGCTTTTTGAAAACGAGATCACGCTGCCGCTGCATACCGTTCTTACCGACGAAGAGGTCGGTTATGTGATTGACTGCTATAGTAAGATTGTAAGAGAGTATACCGATGGGTTTAGTCAAGTGGGAAAAGCTTCCGATTGAGATGCAGACCGAGGAGGTCCGGCATTATTATGACATTCTGAAAAAGAAAAAGGCTGCTCTTTTTTTCAAGCGTCTGTTTGATGTGGTCGCTTCTTTTCTTATGCTGCTTCTGCTGTCACCGCTCTTTTTGGTGCTCGCCATTGCCATCAAGCTCGACTCCCGGGGGCCGGTTTTCTACCGTCAGACCCGAGTGACCCAATATAACAAGCGCTTTCGCATCTTCAAGTTCCGCTCGATGGTGGTGGGCGCGGATAAAGGCGCTCAGGTGACCGCCGGCAATGACACCCGGGTGACCCGGGTGGGAAGGCTTGTCCGGAAGTGGCGTCTTGATGAGATCAGCCAGCTGATCGATGTGCTGCGGGGAACGATGACTCTGGTGGGAACCCGGCCGGAGGTTCCGAAATTTACCGAACAGTACAGTCCGGAGATGATGGCGACCCTGCTTCTTCCCGCCGGTGTGACCAGCCTTGCCAGCATCTATTACAAGGACGAGGGGCGGCTGCTTCATGAGGCAGAGGATACCGACCGGGTCTATCTGGAGACTATTCTTCCCGAAAAGATGCGCTACAATCTCAAGGCCATCGAAGAATTCGGCTTCTGGCGGGATATAAAAATCATGTTTATGACGGTTTTTGCTCTTCTCGGGAAAGACTATAGAAAAGAGAAGGGCAAACCCGGAATGGAAAAGACGGAAAAGGACAGAAAGAGATGACCGATAAGCTGGTTTCGATTATCACGCCCACCTATAACTGCGGAAAGTTTATCGGACGCACCATCGAGTCGGCGCAGGCACAGACCTACCCGAACTGGGAAATGATCATTGTGGACGATCGTTCGACCGACGACACAAAAGAGATTGTGGAGCGCTATCGGAAAGAGGACCCCCGCATCCGTTATTATCTTCTGGAGGTCAATTCCGGTGCGGCGGTTGCCCGCACCAGAGCGATGGCGGAGGCGAAGGGTGCCTATATGGCCTTTCTTGACAGCGACGACATCTGGATGGCCGACAAGCTGGAGCGGCAGCTCGCTTTTATGGAAGAGAAGGGTTATGCCTTCACCTGCACCGCCTACGAACAGATCGACGAGGAGGATCGTCCTCTGAACAAGGTCATCAAGACGGTTAAGAAAACGAGTTACAACCGCCTTCTTCTCGACTGTCCGGTGGGCAACTCCACGGTGATGTACAATGTGGAGGTCATGGGAAAGTTTGAGGTGCCGAATATCCGCAAGCGGAACGACGACGCCCTCTGGCTTCAGATGCTGAAGAAGGAAAAATATATCTGGGGTATGCCGGAGGTTCTGATGCGCTATCGCATCCGGAAGAATTCGATCTCCAGCAACAAGCTTCAACTGATCAAGTATCACTGGCAGCTCTACCGCGAGATTGAGCATCTGAATGTCTTCCGTTCGGCCTTTCATGTCTGTTGGTGGTGCTTTCTCAAGGTCTTTCGGATCAAATAACAACCTTTGCCGGGTAAAACGGAGTAGAAGATGAAAAAAATAGCGGTGATCGGCCATTTCGCCTTGGGAAAAAATCTGTTGAACGGGCAGACGGTCAAGACCAAAATCCTCACCGACGAGCTTGTAAGACAGCTGGGAGAAGAGGAAATCCTCCGGATTGACACCCACGGCGGCCGGATTAGTTCGCTGATTAAGGCGCCCTTTCAGGCCCTGAAGGCGCTGAAGCGGGCCGAGCATGTGCTGATTCTGCCGGCACACAACGGTCTTCGTGTTTTTGCTCCGCTGCTTTCCTTTCTTCGCCGCTTTTTTCGCGGAAGAAAGCTTCATTATCTTGTCATCGGGGGCTGGCTGCCGGAGTTTGTGAAGGGGCGGAAGGGTCTTGAAAAAGCCTTAAAGCGCTTTGATTCGATCTGTGTGGAGACGAGCACCATGAAAAAAGCGTTGGAAGAGAGGGGATTTTCCAATATCAGCATCCTTCCCAACTGCAAAGCTTTGACTCCGCTGACTCCGGCGGAACTCGTTTATTCCGAAAAAGAGCCCTATCGTCTCTGCACTTTTTCGCGGGTGATGGAGAAAAAGGGCATCGGGGACGCGGTGCGGGCGGTTCGCGAAGTGAACGGGATTCTCGGCCGGGAGGTCTTCACTCTTGACATATACGGCGCGGTAGACGAGGCAGAGACGGGCTGGTTCGATTCTCTGAGGAAGGATTTTCCTTCTTCCGTGAAGTACGCCGGAACGGTGGCCTATGATCAAAGCGTCGCCCTTTTGAAGGATTATTTTGCGCTTCTCTTTCCTACCCGCTTTTTCACCGAGGGAGTGCCGGGCACCGTGATCGACGCCTATGCGGCGGGAATCCCTGTGGTGGCCTCCCGTTGGGAGAGCTTCGCCGATGTGATCGAGGAGGGAAAAACCGGTCTTGGCTATGATTTCGCCGACTGTGAAGCGCTGAAGGCGCTGCTTCTTTCTGTTGCAAAAGATCCGAAGGCGCTCTTGGCTATGAAGAATGCCTGCCTGGAGAGAGCCTCTCTCTACAGTGCCTCTCACACGGTTGCCTATCTCTGCCGGCAGATTTTAATGATCGATGGGTCTTGTCGGACATCCGACACGGTAAGGAAATGATGAAACGCGTTTTATGTATTGTCAGTTCTCTGAATACCGGCGGCGCGGAGACTTTTCTCATGAAGATCTACCGCAAGCTTGACAGAGAACGCTATCAGATGGATTTTATCGTCTGTGCCCCCGGCTTCTATGACAGGGAGGTACGGGAGCGGGGCGGAAAGGTCTACCAAATCCCGTTGCGCACCGAACATCCTTTCAAGTCTTTTTCCGCTATCCGCCAGATTGTCCGGGAAAACCGTTATGAATATGTACTGAAGCTCTGCGATACGCCGATCGCTTTAACCGATCTGTTGGCCGCCAAGTTCGGCGGCGCCCGTCGGATCTCGGTGCGTTCCTGCAATGCCTCAACCGGTTCCGGAAGAGGGAAGGAGGCACTCTTTTCGCTGCTTCGTCCGCTTTTCAATCGGCTTGCCGAATGCAAAATCGCTCCCTCGGAGCTGGCCGCCCGCTATACCTTCGGAAACCGTGCGGTGAACAAGGGAAAGGTGAAGCTTTTACACAACGGTCTTGATCTTTCGGTCTTTCATTACGATGAAGAGGGGCGGAAAAAGCTCCGCGAGGAGTTCGGTATCGGGGAGAAGACACTGGTGATCGGCCATGTGGGACGCTTCAGTCCACAGAAAAATCATTCCTTTTTGCTCGATATTTTTCAGAAAGTTCACCAGCGTGTGCCAGACTCTCTGCTGATGCTGGTGGGGCAGGGGGAACTGAAGGAAGAAATCGAGGACAAGCTTTCAGGGCTTGGTCTTGGCGGCCGGGTTCTTTTCACCGGAATCCGTGCGGATATCCCGCAGCTTTTGTCGGCAATGGATTTGTTTGTTTTTCCCTCCTTTTATGAGGGAATGCCCAATACCGTCATTGAGGCGCAGGCTGCCGGACTTCCCTGCGTGATTTCGGATACGATAACAAGGGAAGTCAATATCAGCGGAAAGATCGACTATCTTCCCCTGACGGAAAACGCTTCGGTATGGGCGGACTGTGTCTGCGCCAAAGCGGATAGGGATGTTCTATCAAGGAAAGATCCGCGCAGCATGGAGAATATACGTTCGTTTTTCTATGAAAATGGTTATAATATTGAGGGTGTGGTCAAGGAATTCTGCCGTTTGATTTTTGGAGAGTAAACGAAAAAGGAAAACAAAATGCTTATTTATTTTATCTTTTTATTGCTCGTTGGCGTCGAGGCCGTATTTATGAAGAATAAGCAGAAGGCCGGTGTCGGTGAGAGCGCGGTGCCTGCGGCGGAATCTTCCCTGTCCAAAAAATTTTTTATCCTGGTATGTGTCGAGCTTATTATTTTGGCCGGACTGCGTGCATCGACCATTGGAGCAGATACCGCGGTTTATCTGCGGGCACTGAATTATTACCGCAGTCTTGAGAAGTCCTCTATTCTGGGCGCATCGTTGGTCTATCCGTTTGATTTCGAGATCGGATATTTTCTTTTTACCAAAATAGCTGCTTTTCTGGGACTCTCCAACACGGTATTTTTGTTTCTGATTGCAATTGCGATCTATGTTCCGCTTTTTGCTTACCTTTATCGGAAATCCAAAATGCCTTATTTGAGTATTCTGATTTACTTTGCGTTCTTTTTTGCTTACAGCCTTGGCATTTTTCGGCAGATGATTGCGTTGTCCATCGTTCTGATTTCCTGGCGCTACGTGGAAACGCAAAAGCCGGTCAAGTTTTTGCTTTGTATTTTGGCAGCAATGCTTTTTCATACGACTGCGATGATTGCGATTCCTCTTTATTTGTTGAAGAAGATCAATATTAAATATCTTTTCTATATCTTTTTCCCGGCGGAGCTGATTTGTTTGCTCTTTGGACGTCCGCTTGTGATCGCGGTCATGAAGATTTTTCCGAAGTACGCAAGCTATCTGGAAGGGCAATACGACATTGCTTCCGAAGGTTCTCGGATGCTGATCTTCATGACGTTGATTGTCGTTGTAACGATTCCGATCTTGATGAAAAAGGATCAGAAATTACTGGATCCCACATTAGTGGGGGCGGTTATGATCGGAACACTGCTTCAGGCACTGGCGTATTCCTTTGCTCTGATGGGGCGTGCAGTTGCATACTGTTCTATTTATCTGATCATATTAATTCCAGATTTAATCACTGCATGGTTTGGAAAAAAGACACGCAAATTTGTCGCGTATGCTGCCGGTCTCTTTTTTATCGTTTATTTTTATCTTACGCTGCGAGGAAATACCTATATTGTTCCCTATCGCTTTT
>CAZGQH010000042.1:0-8868 GCA_964527575.1 uncultured Lachnospiraceae bacterium | reverse complement strand
GTGGCCGTTGGCATAATCCACAGAAACGCAGACCGTCGTACCGGCGCAGTAAGCCACGCCGTCGTAGTTCTTATCGGCCATAAAGGTAATCTGCTTCGGTTCGCTGCCGTAAGCAAAACGGGCATAGAGACGGGGATAGACATTGTAGAAGAGATCGATCAGGTTGGGAAGATAGTCCTCATGACGGATCAGTTCCCAGTCGCCCTGAAACATCAGCGAATACCTGCTTTCGTATTTGGCCGCAGTGATCTCCACCGGAACGGTTGCCAGAACCGTTTTCTTGGTGTTGTCCAGACAGATATTGATGTAGTAGGTCTTGCCGTTCTGATACGGAACCGTGCATTTGGCAATACCGGTGTAGGTTCCCTTCGATCCCGTTACCGTGACACCGCCCTGCTCGTAAGCGGTATTCGTGCCGCCTTCCTTATCGGTCACAGTCATGTAGAAGCCGGTGGGAATGTTGGTGGTAAACTCAAACATCAGATAACTGCCGGCCTTGGCAGTTACCCGCTCCCAGGAGGACTCCACACGGACATTCAGCTCGGTCAGGGTGATCGTCGCCTTTTTTCCCGCATCATCCTTGGTCACCGAAGCGCCCACGGTGTCGAGCTGACGGGCCTTCACGGCGTTAATCGATTCGGTGGTACCGTCCGCCTTCGCCAGCACAAAGCTCTTCGAATAGCTGGAATATTCCTGATTGACGTTGTTCACCACATCGGCACCGCTTCCGAAATACTGGAACTTGCTGTAATCGATGTCATCCGCAACCCAGGTGAAATTGTTAATCGTGGCGGTGTAATCCTCGGTCTTTACGGTCTTGTCGGGATCCTCTGTCGTCGGAGCCGCCGTAGACTCAGGCGTGGTAACGCCCTCCGTACCGGGGGTACCGTCGGTTGATTCACCGGGCGTAGTCGTATCGTTGCTGTTGCAGGCCATAAGCGAAATGGCCAGAAGAAGCATCAAGACGACAAGCAATACTTTCTTCATGTTTTACCCTCACTTTGAGATTTGTAGAAATATGTACGGTTTCCCGTTTTGTTTATTTTAGCACACAAAGGAGAAAAAATCAACTCTTTTTTTCTGCACTATTTTATAACACGAAAAAAATTTACAACTATCTCCCCCTATTTTATGCAGCATAAGACGATTTTGCCTGTTGCCGAGAGCAAAAAAGGCCGTCTGCCTTTTCAGGCAGACGGCCATGGTTCCTATAGAATCAACCGAGAGAAGCTTCCAGCCGGGCGGCGATGTCGTCCACCTGCGCCTGACTGTAGATGGCGGCAACCAAGGCCTCCTTTGCCACTTGCAAAAGTTCCTTCGCCTCCTCCGAGAGCGAGGATGACCCCTCCGCCCTGGCGATGGCAGCCTCCAGCGCAGCATCATTCCGCACCGGCGGCTTGTAGACCGCCACGGCCAGACGGCTGTCCGCCGTGCCGTAGTAGAGGAACCAGCAGCCCTGATAGTAGACCAAGCCTTCCACAAAGCAGACGTTGTTGACCAGTCCCTCCAGCTCATAATCCTTTTCGGGATACATAAAGCAGTTTTCGGTGATTTTGATGCACTTGGTGGGATCCTTGGCGTCAAAGACCACCTGTCCGGGGGAGTAGGCGTTATAGATCAGCATGGAATCACCGTTCTTGCCGGGATCGGCGTTGGCGCCGTTGTAGATCAGAAGAATGCCGTAGTCGGTATAGATGGCGGGAGGACCGCACTCCACCAGACGGGAATCGTAATAGCCCGGCCGGGGCGAGAGCACCGGCAGAAGGCCGCCCGATTCGTTCTCCAGAGGAGTCCAGTGAATGAGGTCTTCGGACCAGGCGAGATAGAGGATTCCCTCGCCGAAATACATATAGTACCTGCCGTCCTCAAATTTCCGGGCGATAAATTCCTCGCCCACCATGTCACAGATCACCGAGCCCGACTTGGCCCAGGTGTTTTTGTACTTGCCGTTGTAGGCATCCCCGATGGCGTTGCCCTGCTTTTCCCAGTGCTCCAGATCGGTGGAGGTGGCCACAAAGAGCCGGCAGATGCCCTTTTCCCGGTTATAAGCCGAGTAGTACATATAATAGACGCCGTCCGGACCCTTGATCACACGGGGATCCTCGTCGCCGCCGCCCGCCTCGAATTCGTAAAACTCATCCTGTTCGGGATAGAGCACCGGTTCGGGCAGGCTGTCGAAGTGGATGCCGTCGAGAGAAAGCGCCAGCCCCACCCGGGAGACCAGCGGATGGTCCTGCGAGCGGTAGAGCACGCAGATCACCCCGTCCTTCACCACGGCAGCGGGATTATAGAGCGCTTCGTTCGACCAGAAGACCGGCTTGCCGCTGATCGGATCGAGAAAAGAGTCCCGGTCATTGGGCATCAGGATGGGATTTGCCTCGTCCACCTTTTCAAAGGGGCCGAGAGCCCAGGAGGGATAGGCACCCAGCTCGAAGAGCTGCACCTCGCTGAAGGAGATCTCCTCCCCCTCCCCGGCAAGAGTCAGCTTGTAATAGGCATAGGGCGTCTTGTTGTCAAAATCGAAGATCCGGCGCAGATAAGCGCCCTCGAAGCGCTCATCGCTCCGCTCGTCGAGAAGCGTCCATTCCTTCCCGTCGGCCGAGCCGTAGAAACGCCAGGAGGAGGGGGCGGCGGCAAGCTCGCTGCCGCCGACAATGGCGTAGCGGTTGACCAGCGCCGTTTTGTCTTTGGCGGTGAAGAGAAGCTCAAAGCCCTCGGCGGGAAGAGTGGCCACCGTGGTACGCCGGTCATCAAAGAGACGGTCAATGCTGCCTCCGTTTCCTTCATGAGCAAAGAGAGAGGTCACATTGGTGCAGGCCCCTTCCCCGATGGCGGAAAAGTCAATTTTGGTCAAAGACAGACCCTCCTTTGAAAAGGCAAGCAGGCTTCCTCTGCCCCCGCCGGATGCCGAAAGATTCACCGAAGTGACGCCGCTTTCCTTGTCATAGGAGCCGGCGGTCACCGCAAGGGAGGAATCGGTGGAAAGAAAGAAGATCGGAGACTTTCCACCCTCTGCCTCTGCGGTCAGGCGGCTGCTCTCCCCGGCGAAGAGGGTAAGTACTTCTTTGTCGGTGCGAACACCGGTCACGGGAGAAGGATTATCGCTCTTCTTCGGAATATCGGTTATGGGCTCGGCCTTTTTGCCCACTTCGATGAGGGCAAATTCCGAGAGCTGCGTCTCCGCGTCGCCGCCGTTTCTGGCAATGCTCAGCTTATAGTAGCGGTAAACCCCGGGGGACTCGATGGCGTAGCTGCGGGTCATCAGCCGATCCGGGAAATCCTCGCCGGTCTTTTCAAAGAGAAGTTCCCACTCCTCCTTATCGTTCGAGCCGTAGAGCGAAAAATCCCGGGGATCTCTGCCCTTGTCGTCGTTGCCGGAGGTGAGAGAGAAGGAGGAAATTTCAATCGCCCGGCCGAGATCGGCGATCACATCGGCATTCCGGCTGAAGACCAGCCACTTGGTGCCGGTGTTGTCGTCCCCCAGATTGCCGGGACCCTCATTGGATGGGGAGTTTGTGGGTTCCGCCGTAAAGGAGGCGGTCAGGGAGCGGTTGGCACTTTCCCCTTCCGAAAGCGGTCCACTGACCGACACCGTCAGGAGCGCGGCCTTAAAATCGTCGGTTTTGACCGCCAAAAGCGTGGTCTTTCCGGCGGCAAGACCCATAAGGGTCACGCGGTTTTCTCCGTCGGCATAGTCGGTGTCCCCCACAGCCAATATCTCACCGTCGGCAGCCAAGAACTCCACCTTGGCATCGGCGGTCAGCGTCAGTATTTTTTTCTCCCCTGCCGCCAGGGACAGGGAGGTATCCTCCAGACCGGAAAGGGGCTCCGGCATTTGGAAGGCATCCTCCGTAGGGGAACCGGTTCCTTCGGGTTCCTTGGAGGTAGTGAGTACCGGATCGGTGGTACCGTTTTCCTTACAGCCGATCAGAAGAAGGGAGAAGGCAAATACAAAGACCGCAAGGAAGAAGAATTTCAACAATCGAAGAGAACGCTTCATCATTCAATACTCCTCATTATTATTTGGATGACATTGCCGGAAGAGTCTCATTTCACGGCAAAGCGGTAGGAATTTTCTCCATCCGAGAGAAGCAGCTCGTTTCCCTCCAGCGAATAGGAGAAAACCCCCGGCTCCTGATAGCTCTCGTAAACCTCAAGCTCATAGAGCGAGACACCGTACTGGGTGAGGCGCCTGCCGCAGGAGAGCTTCACGTAACGCGCCTCCACGGGATCAAAGGAGTAGGTTCCCCAAGCATCGGCAAGGCTGTTGTCCTTTTCGGTATACACCGTTTCAAAACTTTTGCCGTCGGTCGACACCTCAATCGTGAAATCCTTGGCTGCGGCAACCTCCCAGCGAAGACGGAGAACGCTCACCGACCGTACCTCCCCGAGATCCACCGTCACCCATTGATTGTCGTTGTAGCTGCTCGACCAGCGGGTGGCAGTATTTCCGTCACAGAGATTGTCGGGACCGTTGGCCGCCGATTCGGTGGAAGAGACGGTAAGCTTCTTTCCCAGCGCCAGATTGACCCGGGAGGTATCGAGAACCGTCAGAGAATCCCTGTCCAGAAGATAGCTTCCCTCTTTCACCGAAAAGCCCGGCAGGGTGAGGGAGACCTTTCCTTGGTCAAAGGAAAGGGAGGTTCCCGCTGTCTTGCCCTCCCCTGCCCGCATCAGCGCCAATGCCGCCGAGGAATCGAGCTTCGCGGCGGGGTAGAGGATGTGCATGCCGAAATCGCTCTGCAAAAGGAGGTAGGAATTGAAGAAAGCATAGCGGAAGCTGGTGCCGCCTACCGTCAGCCTGCTGCCCGTGGCCGAAAAAGTGCCGCTGTAGCTCTTGTCCGCCTTTCCGGCAAAATCGAGCTTTGCCTCCCCGCCGGTCGCTGAAAAGCGGATGACAAAATCGTCTCCCACCGCGCCGTAGGCGGTTTTCTGAAAGGGAGAAAGGTCGGTAAGGGGTTCATCGCCCGCCTCGGCACTCAGCCGAACAAAGAGCGCTTCCAGACCGGAGGCCTCCGGATTTTTCCCGACCGGATCCTCCCCTCCTTCCTTCTCAGGACTCCCTTTGTCGGAAGAGGCAATCGTCTCTTCCCCCTTTCCGGAGCAGCCGGCAAGACTGCCTACAAGAAGGGGAATCAGCAGCGCGATCGAGACGAGAAGAAGAATGCGAAAAGATGATTTCATGCCAGATACCCTGCCTTTTCTCTTTTCGGCCGGACGCCAAAGAAAAGCGGTCGGCCGTCTGATTTCATTGTAATACCATCCTGCACAAAAAACAATAAAAAAAGCCATCCAATATATCAGAAAATCACAGATATTCCGATTAAAATCCCATTAAAACAGATTTTTATGAGCCGATAAGCCATCAGACTGCACAAAAAAGGTGCAGAACTCGGTTCTGCACCAGTGATCGGACTCCGGAAAAAATCCGACTATAAGCGGCTTGCCAGCGCTTTTTCCCGACGGCTGTTCTCTCTTCCCCGTTTGTTTCTATCCAACATTACCGACTGTCTTTTTTTGCTTCAGAAAAGTCCGCAGGCTTGCTGTTCCTTCAATTTCCGAATAACGCTCTGCCGGAGCCGTTCCGGCTCGATTACCTCGACCATCGGCCCAAAGGAGAGAATGCGGATCACCATTTCCGCTTCATCCCGACAGGGATAGCAAATCCGGATCCGATAAAGACGTTTATCCAACCGCTCGGTCTTTCGCTCAAAATGTGCGAAATGAAGCATACAGCGCTGAAAGGCCTGCCGCTCGTCACGCAAAAGCAGCGTCATACATTCCATATCGAGCGCCTGCGGCGGGATTTCTCTCAGTGGGTGAGGACAGGGAGCGACCGAGGTGATGTTGGCCAGGTTTATGACAGGAAAAAAGCGGCAGCTTCCTGTAACCAGCCGGAATTTATCGTTTTTCTCGGAATACTCGAGGCGAAGGGGAAGGCAGTTTACCGGGCGACACTTTCCCCTGCGGTCGGTCAGCGTGACCGTGACCGGCGCTTTGCCGTGGATTGCCCCCAAAAGGAAGCGGAAACGGGCAATATAGTCTTCGTCTTCAAAGGGATCGCCGTCGGCATAGCGATCGTTCAGGCAGAAGTCCTCCGGCGTAAAAAGCGGAACGACATCTTCCAATCCCTCAAGACGAAAGTCAAAGAGCCGGATCCGGGGATCGAGAGAGACCGCCTTCAGCCAGCGCTTTTCCAAAAGAGTGAGGGGCATGGTCGGCTTATGGCGAAGCGGCGTGGTCCCGTCGGGAAAAAGGAGCTGCCACCTGCCGCTCTTCAGAGCCGGGAGGATGGTCAGCATACTTTCGCCGAAGGCCTTTTCGGAAACGATGCGGGAGAGCTCCCGGTCGTCGGTCTTTCCCTCTATAACCGCCGAAAGAATATCGGCTACCGCGCGGTAGTAGGCGGAGTAGAGTTCGCTGAAGAGCATGGCTTTTCCTCCTCTTTGATGTTATAAATACGATAGGTTTCCTCCAGATCCTGATAAAAGCGCTCTTCCGCCTCCTTATTGGACATCTTCAAATCCACAATGCGGCAGAGGAAGGTCCGGATCCAGGGGATGAGCTCCAGACTGTCGTAGACCTCGGCGGTGAAACGGTAGGTATTCGTCCCGCATTTCTCGACTGACCCCACCCGCTTTTCCCGCTCCAGCCGGCGGAGAATATACTCCTCTCCCGGATTTATCTGCAGGGTGAAGGAGACCTGCTCGGTCTTTTCGGCGCCGAAACGGCCGTGTTTGGTGTTGACGCCCCACATAAAGCGCTCCCGATCGGTCAAAAGGAGGCGCAACTCATCGAAGCCCGGCTCCTTCTCCGCCAGCCGGACATCGGTCAGATAGTCGATCCGGAGAGCCTGTAAATCCTTGGAGGCGGGATGATAGGCGATCAGGTGCTGCCGACCGCTCTGAACGCTGATCCGGATGCGGAGGGGCACGAGCCTGACGCGCCTCGGCTCCCCCTTCTTCCGGGGACCGAGATTCAGAAGGGTGACGGCTCGCTTCTCCTGCATGGCGGCGAAGAGCTGCGCGGTGACCTCGCTGTCAAGAGCGCCTGTGATGTAGTGATGCTTGAAGGAAAAGATGCTTTCCCGGGAGGCATCCCGAGGCGCCTCCCGGTCGAGAAGGAAGGAGCCGATGACTCCGCAGGGCGCAGCTTCGGAAAAGAAATTAATCGCATCGTCTGCCGAAAGAACGGGCAGCTCCGCGGCGCGCCGATAGAGAAGCTTTTTCCCTTCCCGTTCGGTGAGGATCAGTCCCTGCTCTTCATACTCCTTCAGTTTCTTCCGAAGGGTGGATTCGTCGAGCAGCAGGGGCTCTGCAAAACCGGCCAGATAGACTTCGTCGATGATCTCTAAAATAGCGGTGAGGGACAGACGGATTTCCGGAGAAAAAAGGATATCAAACAGGATGAAATGCAGTGTGATGTCCCGGTCGGTAAAGCTGCTGGTCTTCCAGGCCTTATAGAGCGGATTGCGCCCGGCAGACAGGCTGTCGAGGGCAAGAAAGACCTTTTTCCGGTCGGAAGTCTGTTCGATGAGAAGATAATCCCCCAGCCAGCTTTCGATCCGCCTGCGCTCATCGTCGTAGGAGCGCAGACTTTTTCCGCCCGACCTGCCGTAGTCTTCACGGCTCTTGAAGCCATAGACGTAAAAATCCCGCATATAGGAGCGGATCTTCTCAAAATTTTTGATAAGCTCGCGATAGGAGGACATAGAGACCCGCCTTTTCGGCCACCTTTTCGGCCCTTTTCTATGGGTATTATAGCATCGAAGGAGAGGAAAAAAAGACCGGACAATAATTATATTTTCAAGTTGCGATCCGACCTTTTACCGAAACAAATTTGACTTGACTTTTCAAAGAGGGAGAAGTATACTGAAAGAAAGAGGAAAAAATCGGAATATGTCGGAGGGACAAAGTGGAAAATATCAATCTGGTTTTTCAGGAGGAGTACAAGCGGCTGGACAACTGTCTGCGGGACATGTTTTGTGAGGAGCGGGGCGTTTCGGCCTATCTCGAGGAAATGGAGACGGTTCCTCTGCATGAGCAGGCGCTTGTTCCCTCCTGGGACTCGGATTTTTCCGGGCTGAAACAGCTTCGCCGACTGCGAAACCGCCTGGCGCACGAGGTGGGAACACTGACTGCCGATCTCTGCACACCGGACGAACTTGCCTTTCTCGAAAACTTTTACCGGCGGATTCTCTCCGGACAGGATCCCCTGGCTATGCTGCGTCGGGAAAAGAAAGCGGAAGCCGCCCGTATCCGGCAGGCGCGGGCCGCGGAAGCCGCCCGACGGCGGAAGGAGCGCGAGGAAGCTTCTTCTGCGGACAGAGCGGTGTCTTCCTCTACGGGAAATGCCGGATCGGAATCAAATCGTCAGGCGGAAAAAGCGCCGCGGCCTTCCTTTATGAAAAAACTTCTTGATAAAATAAAGGGGTTCTTCTCATGACCGGCCCCACTTTACTTGTTTTATCCGCAGTCCTTCTCGCGCTCCTCTTCCTTCGCCTCTTTCTCCGAAGCGCCAAAGGGCGGGGTTTGCTGGGAGAGCGGCGGGTACGGGCAATCATCGGCAGGACCGAGGCGCCCGAGCGCTATGTAATCAACAACTTTCTCTTCTTTGCCGAGGGGCGCTCGAACCAGATCGACCATATCGTCATCCGGGAAAACGGCGTCTTTATCATCGAGACGAAAAACTATTCCGGCCGGATCTACGGCTCGGATACCCAGTCGGAATGGACCCAGAGCCTGGCCTACGGCCGGGTGAAAAACAAGCTCTATAATCCGCTCTGGCAGAACGGCACTCATCTGCGCCGACTGGGAAGCTGTCTTCCCCCCGGCACGCCTCTCTTCTCGGCAGTGGTCTTTGTACAGG
>CAZGQH010000041.1:0-8918 GCA_964527575.1 uncultured Lachnospiraceae bacterium | reverse complement strand
AGTTCCACCACATGCCCTGCTCCGGATAGATGAGAATTTTCTCTCCCCGGGCGAGCAGCGTCTGCACGCTTTCGATCAGCTCCCGCAGGGTAGCCATCCGATTGGAGAGAGGCAGGGTGTTGCAGTGCCGGAAGAAAAAGCCATAGAGTCCCCCGAAGGAGGTGTAGTTCCCTTCCCGGATGATCTTATAGAGATTCTTTCCGTCAAGATACGGCTCACTGGCCTTGTAGACCGCATAATTGTCATAGGCATTCAAGTGGCTGTCGGCAAGTATCCCGCCCCCCTTTGCCACAGCCAGATAGTTTTCGATGCCCCGCACCTCCCGGATGACCAGTTCCCCATCCCGGATCTTCTTTTCGAAGTGACGGTGAGCGGCCATATTGGCAATCTTGGTACAGAGACGGGTGCGGAATTTTTTCCCCACAAAATCCACCTCACCGGGGCGAAGGGGACGGGTGGGAGGATCGTTCTCCACGTCCCGGTCGAAATAGCCGAGGCGTTCGTACTCCTTGATCTTCTCCAAAACCTCAAGACGGTCCTGGGCACGCTCCAGCGTGACCTTCTCCCGGGCCATGCCCTCTGCCCCCGCTGCGGCGGTGTCAGATAAAGCCAGCTGCTCTAAGGCAATATACTGCTGCCGGTCGCGTTCCTTTTCGGCATCGCCGTATGCCTCCCGCTCCGCCAAGAGCTCCTCGTAATAGGGGGTCTTTTCCGCGTATTCCCAGAAGGCCTCTTCCCAGCGCACACCGCGATAATGCCAGGGCTTCCAGTTGATCTTAAAATGAACAAGATCGGGCTCGCCCTTGGCGTCCGGGAAAGCGGTCTTGTTCCAGTCGGCCGACAGAAGCGTCACCCGCCCGTAGCAGAGCACGTTCAAATAGTCCTGATCCTGCGTCACCCGGAAGGTGCGGCGGCCGAGAAGCTCCACAAAAGCGGTCTCGATCATCACCCGGCGAAGGCCCTCAAGATCCATTACCAACACCCCGGCGCTGAAATATTCCTTCCGGGGTACGCCCAGTACCTTCTCCACATAGGTTCCGAAGATGTCGACCTGCAGCATGACCTCCTCCGGCGCCGCTGCCAAAAGCGAATTTCCCATTTTCGTGTTGTAGAGCCGGGAAACATCCGACAAAAGGACGATATCGCAGTCAAGATACAGCCCGCGGCGATATTCGGGAAAGAGATCGGGGATAAAGAAGCGGTAATAGGTAGCCTTGGTGTAGTAGTCCCGCAGATGAAGCTTGGCACCCAGCTCATCCAGCTTTTCGCTGACCACCACAAAGTCCACCGTGGTATTCTCGTTCTCCATGGCCTTCAGACGGGCACGGTTCTGTTCGCTTAAACTGTCGATCAGGACATACACCTTATAAAAATAGGAGGGAGAGGCGTTGTCGATCAGCGAGCGCAGCGCTACGCCGAGATAGGGCGCATAACGGTCGTCCACGGCGAAAAAAACCGGGATGATCTCGCGTCCCAAATGCTTGCGGTTGTAGCCTTCCGGATTTGTTCTTTTCATCATCTTTGTTTCCTCATGTTCTCATTCGTAATAAAGTAAACTTCAAAATATTCGGTTCACGGCAGAGCTCCGACCCGGAAATGATTATTCCTGCGGCCAGCGGCTGCGCGGGCCGCTGTCATATTGTACCGCAGCTTATTGCCGCAGCAGCTATACGGAAAATTTTCCGCCATCTCACAGCGGGTATCCCCGCGCCGCATGTTCTGCGGCCAAGCCCGGCTCGGAAGCACAGGCTCATTATAACCGCCCGCAGAAGAAAGGTCAAGTTATTTTCGGCCGATCTGCTATCTACGATTCCTTTTTCCGGAAATAGCATGGCCAAGAGGCGTTCTCCTTTTCATAGAGGGCCAATTCTCGACTCTCACATTCCGAGAAATATATATTTTTATTACATTTTGAGCGATAAAAACTGCTATACAAATAGCTTTTTATATCATATTGTATTTCTATTCAAAAAGCCACTCTCATATCTAATTTTTCCAAAATCTCAGGATTTTTCCCTCCTTACGGGGCATAAAAGTCATCAAAGAGAACGGCAAACGTCAAAACAAACCATGCAGTGCCCTTCCCAACACAGAACAGCTGCCCCTTCGCAAATCAATCCATACTGCGCCTTGCGGCATCGGTTCCCCTTTCGAAGGAATGTGCACATCGCATCCATATGTGATTTCATACAAACCTCCGACAGACAATCGCGGAATGTCCGAGATTGCCATAAGGAATCCGAAAGAGAATATCAACAAGACTCCGCTGCCGACACAAAAATCCGTGTGAGGGCACTTCCTGTGCCCTCACACGGATAGAGAACAAAATTATTCTGCCGATCAACGGTCTTCCCGATAGTAGTTTACACCGACCGCCGCCGGCTGATTGGTCTTTTTCGACTTTCTCACCGAGCTTAAGATCAAAACCAGTGCGGTAATCAGGAAGGGCAGCATGGTAAAGACCTTGGGAGGAACGGCGTTGAGCCAGCCGAAGACCTTGGGAAAGGCGTAGGCAATCGAGTCGGCATAGACCTCCAGCGCCTTGAAGATACCGAAGATGAAGGTACCGAGGATGGCTCGGGCGGGGTTCCAGTTGGCGAAGATGACCAGCGCCACGGCAATCCAGCCATAGCCGTTGATCCAGCCCGTGCTGGCCAGATACTCCCCGTTGATGTTCAGCGCCATGTAGTAGCCGCCGATGCCCATAATAGCGGAGCCTACCGTGATATGGGTATACTTATAGCGGTTGATATTCACCCCGCAGGAGTCGGCGGCGGCAGGATTTTCGCCCACAGCCCGCATCTTGAGACCTGCCTTGGTGTATTTCATATACCACCAGACCAAAACCGCGATGAGAATGCCGAGATAAATGAAGATATTGTGGGAGAAGAAGGCCTTTCCCACATAGGGGATGTCCGAAAGCAGCGGGATGTGGATGGGAGAGAAGCCCTTCATGATCGAAGGACAGTTCTGCATGGCAGGCCACTTGCCTCCGGAGTTGTTCACGCCGTGAGCCACAAAGAAGTAGATACCCAGACCGAAGGTCGTGATGGTCAATCCGGTCACATTCTGATTGGCCTGCAGCGTCACGGTAAAGAAGGAGAAGAGCATACCGCAGAGTGCGCCCGTGAAGGCGGCGGTCAGGATACCGAGGAAAAGGCTGTCGGTATAGCAGCCCATCAGATAACCGAAGATGGCGCCCACCGCCATGGTACCCTCTACCCCCAGATTGAGGCTGCCCACCTTTTCATTGAGAATCTCGCCCACTGTACCGTAAAGCAGGGGGATGTTATAAATGATGATACTGGCAATAAAGCCGGCTAAAATTTCAAGCACCATTTTAAGCCTCCTCCTTTTTCACGATCCTGAAGCGAAGCAGAAAATCGGCGGCCAGCACGGCAAAAAGAATGACACCCTGCAGGACATCGGAGAAACGGGAGTCCACCGCACTGATGTTGAGACTTGCCTGTGCACAGCCGAAGCGAAGCACCGCGATCAGAATCGAGGTAAGGATGATCCCCACCGGCTCCAGCTTGGCAAGCCAGGCCACCACCACGCCGGTCCAGCCCACATTGTCGGTGAGCGAAGGGGAGAGAGAGCCTGAGGTCATCAGCTTGAAAAAGCCCGCAAGACCGATCAGCGCCGAGGAGAGCAGCATGGTGCGGATGACGATCCATCCGGTCTTCATCCCCGCATAGCGGGCCGTCCCGGGACTGTCACCCATCACGGCGATCTCATAGCCCTGCTTGGTCTTCTTCAGATAAAACCAGAGAAAGGCACAAATAAGAACCGTCAGAGGAAGGGCCAGTGAGAGCGAAAACTTGCCGATCTTTAAGGCCGGCATGGTCACGCCCAGATCGAAGACGGTGGCAAAAGTGGGACGCTGGGAGTCGGTGCGGAGAAAGAAATTCCAAGCCCCCTTCGTCTCGCCCAGAAAGGAGACAAAGTAAAGCGCCACGTAGTTGAACATCAGAGTGAGAAGGGTCTCATTGGTGCCGAACTTCACCTTGAAAAAGGCGGTAATGCCTCCCCAGATCGCCGCGGCTGCCATAGCAGCCATCACCATCAGAAGGAGTGTCAGGAAGAGATTGCCCACAATCCCGAATTTCAGGGGAATAGCCGCTGCCGCAGTGGCACCCATGAGGAACTGTCCCTCGCCGCCCACATTCCAGAAACGCATTTTGTAGGCCACCGAAAGCGCCATGGAGGTCAGCACCAGCGGCACCAAGGTATTGATGAAATTTTCGATTTGCTTATAAGGGAAAGCCGATGTAGGAAGTCCGATGGTAAAGACCTTGCCGTAAAAATCAAAGGGGTTGACACCAAAGGCAAGAAGGAGAAGCGCACCGAAGAGCAGTGCCGCGAAAATCGCCGCCAGATAGAAGAGCGCCTTGCGGCGAAAGGTCACACCCTCTCGCTTGACGATATGATACTTTTTCATTGCGCGTCCTCCCGGATGTTGGTGTCCCGGGCGATGCCGGTCTGTTTTTCCGCATCGTCCCGCACAAGGTCAAGCGCCCCGGTCATCATCAGCCCCAACTCCTCCTTGGTGGTCTTGGCGGCATGAACGATACCCATAACCCGACCGTGACAGAGCACCATGATCTTGTCGCAGAGCGAGAGCATCACATCGAGGTCCTCACCCACAAAGAGGATACCCACACCGTTTACTTTTTCTTTGTTCAGAATATCGTAGATGGCATAGGAGGAATGGATATCGAGCCCGCGCACCGGATAGGCGGTGACGATGACGTTGGGTCCGGTCTTGATCTCCCGTCCCACCAGCACTTTCTGCACATTGCCGCCCGACAGACGGCGAACCGGCGTCTCGGTGGAGGGGGTAACCACCCCCAGCTCTTCGATGACGGCCGAAGCTTCTGCCCTGCCCCGTTTCCGGTCGACGAGGGGATTGAAGCGTCCGTTTTCTTTATAGCTCTTGAGAAGCATGTTGTCGGTGATCGAAAGGGAGGGAGCCAGTCCCATGCCGAGACGGTCCTCGGGGATAAAGCTCATGGCGATTCCCTTTTCGATGATCTCCCGCGGGGGAAGCCCCACAATATTCTCGCCCTTGTGGACAATACCGCCGCTCTCGATCTTCCGAAGGCCTGCAATCGCCTCGCAGAGCTCCTTCTGGCCGCAGCCGGCGATGCCCGCCACGCCTAAGATTTCGCCGCCCCGGATGTAAAAGCTCACATTGTCGATGGCAACGGAGCCTTCATCGTTTTTGATGGTGAGATCCCGGATTTCGAGAAGGGGCTTTTTCTTCTCCACTATCGGCCGGTCGATGGCCAGATCCACCTTGTGACCCACCATCAGATCGGTGAGCTGTCCTTCGTTTGTCTCGGAGGTCCTGACCGTTCCCACATATTCGCCCTTGCGGAGCACCGCCACCCGGTCGCTGATGGCCATCACTTCGTTTAACTTGTGGGTGATGATGATGATTGAATGCCCATCCTCCTTCATCCGGCGGAGAACCGAGAAGAGCTTATCGGTCTCCTGTACCGTCAGAACGGCAGTAGGCTCGTCCAGAATAATCACCTTGGCGCCGTAGTAGAGCACCTTGATGATCTCGAGGGTCTGTTTTTCACTGACCGCCATGTTGTAAACCTTCTTGGCGGGGTCTATATCAAAGCCGAGAGCACGGCTCATGTTTTCAATTTCACGGTATCGCTTTTTCCAAAGAAGCCTTTCGGAGAACACAGCGCCCACGCCGCGGAAAAAGGCCTTTCCCCCGGCCGCAAAGCGTGCCCATCCCTTTTTTCCCTCCCGGGCGCTTCTCATATTCTCCCGGAAAGGATATTTTTTATTCTCCCGGCCGAGATAGATGTTATCCGCCGCCGAGAAGACCTCCACCAACTTGAAATGCTGGTGAACCATACCGATGCCAAGCCTTTTGGCATCCTCCGGCGAGGTGATCTCCACCTTCTCGCCGTTCACAAAGATTTCGCCGCCGTCCGGCTGGTAAATGCCCGACAGCATATTCATCAGGGTGGTTTTTCCCGAACCGTTCTCCCCCAAGAGGGCGAGAATCTCGCCCTCTTCGAGAGAGAGGTTGATGTTCTTATTGGCAGCTACCGTGCCGAAGGACTTTCGGATATTTTTCAGTTCAATGGCATAGGGAGCCGCCATAATAACACCTCTTTTCTTACTGAATGAAGCGCCGGACAGAGAAATCAGTCAGCGATAACACCGGCCACGAAATAATTCATGCTGCCCTTGATGATGCTGTCGACAGCGGAAGCGCCGCCCTCAACCGGCGTGAGCTTGCCGTCGCCGTCAAGAACACTGTAGGTGGCATTGTCTTCCGAGATCACGGTCTCGCCCTTATTGGTCACAAGCGCGGCATTGGTCTTCACGATCTGTCCGTTTTCGTCAAAGGAGAGCTTCACATTGGAGAAGACATCCCATTCGCCGCTGACGATCAGCTCGCGAACGGCGTCCAGCTTCGCCTGCGTGTCAGCCGTGCAGTTCTTGGAGACAGGGGAGATATCCACAAAGCCTTCCTTCAGACCGCCGTAGTAAATGCCGACCTTGTCCATAAAGGCGGTGCGGTCGGTGATAACCGTCTTCATCGCCAGCTTGTAGTAGACGTCCCAGTTCCAGATCGGTGCCACCAGATGGGCGTCCTTGGCGGAGTCGGTCATATCGGAGTTGTAGCCGCAGCCGAACACACCGGCATTCTGCGCCGCGATCTGAGGCTGTGCACTGTCGCAGTGCTGTGCGATCACCACGCAGCCGTAGGTGTTGATCAACGCCTCAGCGGCCTGCTTTTCCAGCGTGGGATTGCCCCAGGTGTTGATGGTCTTCACATGAACGACCGCCTCATCGCCCAGAACCGACTGCACGCCCAGAGTAAAGGCGTTGATGCCACTGCAGGTCTCGGCATACTCGGTGCCGTAGGCCGACACATAGCCGAAGTGATACTTGCCGTCGTCACCCTTTTTGCCGTTGGCCTTGGCCTTCAGACCGGCTGCGATGCCCGAGAGATAACGTGCCTGATAGATCCGGCCGAAATAGTTGTTGAAGTTGGTCTCGTTGGAGAGATAGCCGGTGGCGTGGGAGAAGACGATATCCTTATACTCCTCCTTCTTGGCCGCCGTATCAAAGGCGTTGAGGTAGCCGAAGCTGATGCCGAAGATCAGCTGGCAGCCCTGACCCGCAAGGGTGTCGATGGCCGTAGTCACCGCTCCATCCTCCTCGGGTACATTGTCCTGCACCATCAGCTCCACATGGTAGCCCTCTTTATCAAGGGCCTCGATGGCCTTCTTGATGCCGTTTGCATGGGCAAAGGTGTAGCCGGCTGTCTCGGTCTGGCTGCCGATATAGACAGCGCCCACCTTCAGGTCGACCTTTTCCTCGGGACCGCAGGCGGTCAGCGCCAAAACGCCGGCCAGCATGACCACAGCCAGAAGAAGCGAAAGAATCTTTTTCATAGTCGTTTTTCTCCTTGTTTTTAATTTGTATAAAAAGATTTTTACACACAAAAATTAATGCCGGTAAACGATGCCCTGATCGGACATTTCGTCGATCAGAGCCAGCGACTCCACCCGGATTCCTTTGGCGCGCAGATCGTCCCCGCCCTTCTGAAAGCCCTTCTCAATGGCGATGGCGCAGCCTACAAGAGTGGCTCCCGCCTCCTCGGTGATGCGGATCAGTCCCTGAAGGGCTTCCCCGGTGGCGAGAAAGTCGTCCACGATGAGAACAGAATCCTTTGCTGTCAGATACTCCTTTGCCACCGTAGCCTCGTAGGTGTTGCCATGGGTATAGGAGGTAATGGGGGTATGATAGACCTCCGCCGACTGGTTGGAGGAGGGGCTTTTTTTGGCGAAGACCACCGGTACATGCAGATAGACAGCCGCCGCCACCGCAATGGCAATCCCCGAGGATTCGATGGTTAGGATTTTCGTTACCCGGCTGTCCTTATAAAGTCTTGCCACCTCGGCGCCGATTTTCATCAGGAAATCCACATCGATCTGCTGGTTCATGAACTTGCCCACCTTCAGCACATTGCCGGGCAGGACCGTTCCGTCAGCCGAAATCCGCTTTTCCAAAAGCTCCATACAAACCTCCCGAAAAAGAAAACTCGCCCCTTTTTGCAAAGTACTCCGTGTTTGTGCAAAAGGCGCAAAGCAGAGCAGTTCATGAAAGAAAAAGAGGCGATCTATCTCATCGTAAATTTCAAAATCATTATATAACATAAGATAGAAATATGCAATGTGCATTTTGGACAGATTTTTCGCGGAATTTGACGAAAATTTGACAATTTCTTGATTTTCTGGCGACGGCAGGCTCATTTTTTCAGAACGGTCTGGTGATAGGATTTCCCTATGTCTGAAAATCACCCTCTTTTTTTGTGAAAAGAGTTGCAGGCAGCGCAAAAAAGGTGTAAAATGGAAACCGGAAAAAGGACAGGAGGACAGCGCAATGGCAAACATCTTAGATTATATCGACTGGCGGGGCGATCTTTTGCTTCCGGGAAAGCCGAGCGGCGCACTCGAAGAGGATTCGGCAACGGCGCCCTTCAACGAGGTGGACAATCTCGTCCTCGCAGAGCTCTGCTTCCTCGATTTTCAGGAATTTGTTCCTTCGCCGCGTCTTCCGGAAGAGGAAAAGGCCGTCTGCCCCACGCTGGCCGAGGCCGCCCGGCTGTTCTTTGAGAAAAATCCCCGGGATAAAATCAATCTGGGTCTTCTTATTCCCCGGGAGATCCCGGAGCTTTTGGAAAAAGCGGCAGCCTCGCCCCGCTTCGGGAGCATTGTTCTGTCGGACTATATCAACCTCACCGACATTGAGCGGGAAATTCAGTTTGCCGCCCTCACCTATACCCTTCCCGACAACACCAAATATGTGGCCTTCCGCGGCACCGACGACACCATCATCGCCTGGAAGGAAGACTTCAACATGAGCTTTTTAGAGAC
>CAZGQH010000040.1:0-8953 GCA_964527575.1 uncultured Lachnospiraceae bacterium | reverse complement strand
CTCATAGCCGCAGCGGCGCCAGTTGCCCACCACATTGCGGTCGTTGTCGATGGGTGCCCGCCAGATCACCGGCCGGGCCGGCTCGGTGAGAAGCGATTTGCCGCTCGAAATGATCGATTCCAGCAGGCCGCGGCGCTTGTCAAAGCGGTAGAGATGCTCCCCCGCGGTGACGGTGAGGGTCGCCTCGTCCTCGTCCACTAAAAGATCGCTCTCCTTCGGTGCCCGCTCGGGAAGCTCTTCCTCGGTGGGAAGCTCGAACTGGTAATGGCAGATCTCATGGAAGGCCTCCGACCAGGGGGTGGAAGAGGCCTGACGGGCCACAAAGGTGAGGAAGACCCGGCCGGTCTCGGGTATCGGGCAGTCCACCCGGAAGATCTTCTCCTCGCCGGGGCCAAGATCGGTCTCAAAGACCTGTCCCTCGGCGACGGTTCTGCCGTTTCTCTCCAGAATGTAATAGAGGGAAAGGTCGGAAAGACGGGTAAAATAACGGCGGCTCTTCAGGCGGAAGAGACCGGCGGCCAGATTTTCCGCCGTGATGAGGAAGGGCACATAGACCTGCTTGACCTCCAGCATACCGGTATGGAGACGGCGATCGGGATAGACCAGACCGTCCACGCAGAAATTGCCGTCATGGGGACGGTCGCCGAAGTCTCCGCCGTAGGTATAGTGGAAGAAGCCGTCCTTTTGGGGAAGCGCCACCGAATGGTCGATCATCTCCCAGACGCAGCCCCCGGCAAAGCGGTCGCTTTTTCGCATCAGTTCCCAGTAATCGGCCAGGTCGCCGGGACCGTTGCCCATGGCGTGGCAGTATTCGCACTGGAAGAAGGGCAAGGGATTGCTCTCGTCCTGCAGATATTCCGCCATTTCCTCCACCGAGGCATACATCCGGCTCTCCACATCGAGAAGATTTTCGCCCCGGGCAAGCTCTTCCTTCATGGTGCCCCGGTTGCAGCCCTCGTAGTGGATCAGGCGGGAGGAATCCCGTTCCCGGATATAGCGCGCCATGACCCGATGGTTCTCGCCAAAGCCCGATTCGTTGCCGAGAGACCAGAAAAGGATCGCGGGATGGTTCTTATCCCGCTCCACCATGCGGACCGCCCGGTCGAGATAAGCCTCCTCCCAGTCGGGATTTTCGGTGAGGTAATCGCCGTCCCCGATCTCATAGATCCCGTGGGTTTCAAGGTCGGCTTCATCCACCATGTAGATGCCGTATTCGTCGCAGAGCCCGGCAAAGCGGGGATCGTTGGGATAGTGGGAGGTGCGGACGGTATTCACATTGTTCCGCTTCATGATGAAGATGTCCTCCAGCATGCTCTCCATGGGGGTGGCGGAGCCAAGTTGAGGATGGCTGTCGTGGCGGTTCACGCCCTTTAACTTCACCGGCTTCCCGTTGACGAGCAGCACCCCGTCCTGCACCTTTATCTCCCGCACGCCGATCTTCTGGCAGATATGCTCGGAACCGCAGGAGAAGATCAGGGTGTAGAGATAGGGATCCTCGTCCGACCAGAGGCGGGGGGAGTCGATCCGCGCCATCACATCGCCGAAGCCGGTGGCGATCGTATCGCCCGAGGCGTCGGCCAGCATCCAGCGGGGATTGATGCCCTCGCTGCCCTTCACCTCGGCCTCAATCCGGGCGGAGGAGTGATCGGGAGAGAGGATCGTCTTCACGAAGAAGTCCTCGATGCGGGCCCGGTCGCGGTAGAGGAGATAGACCTCCCGGATGATGCCCGAGGAGCGCCATTTGTCCTGATCCTCCAGATAGGAGCCGTCGCACCACTTGAAGACCAAAACCTTGAGTTCATTGACTCCGTCCACCAGATAGGGGGTGATGTTGATCTCGCTGGTCATATGGCTGACCTGGCTGTAGGCCGCAAATTCGTTGTTGACATAGAGATAGAAGCAGGAATCCACCCCTTCGAAGTTCAGAAAGATCTCCTTTTCCGCAAAGGCCTCCGCCGAGAGGGTGAAGGTGCGGCGATAGAGGGCGCAGGGATTGTCATCCGGCACATGGGGGGGATCGCAGGGGAAGGGATAGGCGATGTTGGTATAATTGGGCTTGTCATAATTCCGGTCGGTGAGGTACTGCCAGCTCATGGGTACCGGAATCTTCTCATAGGAGAGGCTGTCGCCCCCGGCGATAAAATCGGGAAGCGCCAGGGCGGAAGGGAAGAAGCAGAAGTCCCATTCACCGCAGAGCGACTTGAAATACCGGCTGTCTGCCCGGTTGCCCGCGGCCGCAGCCGGAATGCTGTGGTAGGGAATGAAGTAGGCGCGGGGTGCTTCACAGCCGTAGTGAAGAACATCCAGTCCCTTGTGGAAGGTGAGCTTTTCGATCATGATCCGAAACCCTCTCTTGTGATAGATTGATAGCTTATTCTATCATACAAGCAGTCGGTTTTTCAAGGGGTATTTTGGAGTTCACACCCTTTTCCTCCATCTTTTTTCAAAATTCCGGTCTGCTCCGGCTCCGTCTGCCGGAAAAATCAAAAAATATCTCCTTTTTCCTCCCTTTCACGAATCAAATATAACATTTGCACAAAGGAAGCGGTTGACAAACCGCTCGCAATCATGTAAAATAAATACAACAATTAAAACGGAGGCAAGTTATGAAAAAGTCCCGCTTGTTTTTATTTCTGATTCTTTTTTCACTGGCTGCTCTCATGCTCGTGTCCTGTAAGGAGCCGGGCGATACAACGCTGCCCGAGGGCGAAAACACCACCACGCCCACACCGGGTACTGTGCCCTCTGATACGTCGTCGTCAGGCGGCGTGGTGATCGAGGATCCTTTCACCGAGAAAAGCCCCTGGGACATCGAGCTTGCAATGCCCAAGAGCGTCCTTCTCACCCTCTCCGACATCGACAAGAAGCTCTTTTCCGGCCTGGAATGGACCGGCAAAACAAACTCTTCCGATGCCGCCGGCAATAAAGTGGATCAGAGCAAGATCGTCTCGATCGGGGAGATCGATCATCATGCCTCTACCACCATTGTCTACAAGTCTCCGGCAGAGGCCTATACGGCTGCCCGGGCCTATTCCCCTGAAATCTCTTCCTATTACAAGTTGCTCACCGGCAAGGACAACATCTGGCAGCTTGCGGTCTACAAGAACGAGGCCACGGCCAAAAACGCCGGCCTGTTCGACTTCTATAAGACCGACTACGACATGGACAAAGCCCCCAAGTATGAGGGTACGGACACCATCGGCAACTCCAAAAATGCTTATTACGGAGGCTTCAAGGATGTGACCCTGCCCGCCTCCTGGCAGACACAGGGCTTTGATTTTCCCATCTACTCCAATACCGTCTATCCCTGGTCAAACGACAGCTACGGCAACGGTGCTCATACCGTGCCCCTGGCTCCTACCACGACCAATCCGGTGGGCTTCTATCGTACCTATGTGGACATTGATCCCGAGTGGATCGCCTCCGGACGCCGGGTCTATCTCTCCTTCCAGGGCGTGGAATCGGCCTATTACCTCTATGTGAACGGCCATGAGGTGGGATACAGCGAGGATTCCTTCGACGCCTCGGACTTTGATATCACCGCTTACTTAAATCCCGACGGCAAGGACAATCTGATCGCCGTGCGGGTCTACCGCTGGTGCGACGGCTCCTATTTTGAAAATCAGGATTTCCTGCGTCTTGCCGGTATCTTCCGGGATGTCTTTGTCTACTCCCTGCCCGGTGTGAATATCGCCGACTACACGGTCGTCACCGATCTGGACGCCAAATTCACCGACGCCGAGCTGAAGCTCTCGGCCGATATCTTCAACTCCACCGTCTCGGATGTGGCTTCCGGCTTCTACTCCCTCGATGTGCGCCTTGTGGACGCAGCGGGCAATTCGATCTTTGCCGGCAACCCCTTCCGCTCCGAGGTCGGCGCGGTAGCCTCGGGTAAGACCACCACGGTGGAGCTCTCCCGCAAGGTGACCGCCCCCCATCTCTGGTCGGACGAGGATCCCTATCTCTATACGCTGGTCATCAGCCTCTACGATAAGAACGGGGTTTACTACGGCAGCATCTCCCAGCAGCTTGGCTTCCGGGAGATCACCTTCACCAAAACGAATTCCTCTACGGCCACCAATTCGAGTTACGGACAGATCCTGCTCAACGGCAAGCCCCTGGTCTTCAAGGGGGTCAACCGGCATGATAACGATCCCGAAACCGGCCGCTATATCTCGAAGGAGCTGGCCGAAAAGGATATTCAGATCATGAAGAGCCTGAATATCAACGCCCTGCGCACCTCCCATTATCCCAACGATCGCTACATTTACGATATGTGCGACAAATACGGCATTCTGGTCATGGCGGAGTGCAATATTGAGACCCATTACGGGATCGATACCAACGCCACCACCCGCTATTTCACCGAAGTGGTCAGGGATCGGGTGACCTCCTTTACCGAGGCGGCCAAGAACCGCACCTGTATCGTCATGTGGTCGATCGGCAACGAGACCAGCACCGGCGCGGCGATTTACCCCACGGTGATTTCGAACCTGAAGAAGGCCGATCCCACCCGCCCGGTTCATTTTGAATCCTTGGGCAGCGGCGGAGGCGTGGATGTGGCCAGCGCCATGTATTCCTCGATCTACGATGTACAGTCGCGCGGTCAGGCGGGCAACAAAATGCCCTTCGTCCTCTGTGAGTATGCCCACGCCATGGGCAACTCGGTGGGCAACCTCTACGAATACTGGGAGATTATCCGTGCTCACGAGAATCTGATTGGCGGCTTTATCTGGGACTTTGTGGATCAGTCGCTCTGGACGCCGATTCCCAAAACTCCCCTGCGGGAATATTACGACTACTATCAGAACGGCAAGTATCTCGGCTACGGCGGCAACTGGGGCGACAATCCCAACAGCGGAAACTTCTGTCAGAACGGTATCGTCAGTGCCGACCGCACTCTCCAGCCCGAGTGCCAGGAAGTCAGATATGTCTACCAGTCGGTCTGGTTCTCGACCGACGCTCTTACCCGGGACAGCCGGCGGGTCTCGGTTTTCAATGAGTACAACTTCACCGATCTCTCGGCCTTTGCCTTTGAGTACGAGCTGCTCTGCAACGGCAAGGTGATCGACAGCGGCAGCTTTTCGGTGAGCTGCGCTCCCGGCGAGACGGTCAGTGCCGAGATTCCCTATAAGCTTCCCGAAAAGACCGAGGCCGACGGCGAGTACCTCGTCACGGTCTATGTCAAGCTGAAGGAGGACACCGGCTATGCCGATAAGGGCCATGTAGTCGCTTCCGAACAGTTCAGTATCTATGCCGAGGTGGCGCATACCGTTCCTCAGAGAAGCGAGATGCCTGCGGCCTCCTTTACCGAGGATGCCGATACCCTTACGGTTACCGGCGAATCCTTTACCCTGATCTTCGACAAGAAGACCGGCGCGATCAAGAGCTTTGTCTATGGCGGCGAGACGGTCATGACCTCCGGTCCGGTTCCCAACTTCTCCCGCGCACGTACCGACAACGACAAGAACACCCTCAGCTGGGATTCGGTCAAGGTATCGGATGTGAAGAGCATCAAGGCCGAGAAGGCATCCGACGGCAAATCGGTGACGGTGGTCACCGACCTGACCCTCAGCGCGGCCGGCTGCAGCGAGGTCATCACCTATACGGTCTACGGCAGCGGCGAGATCACGGTTTCCATGAAGCTGAATCCCGACGCCCGGATGGGTGAGATGTACAAATTCGGCTCGGTCATCACCCTGCCGGGGGATTACGAGAACATCACCTTCTATGGCAACGGCCCGGTGGATACCTACTGCGACCGTCTGCGGGGCGCCCATGCGGGAGTCTACAATACCACCGTCCGCGATTCCTTCTTCCCCTATCCCAAGCCCCAGGACACCGGCAACAAGACCGGCGTGCGTTATTTTGCCCTCACTTCTGAAAGTAAAAAGACCGGCCTTCTGATGGTGTCGGAGAGTACGATGGAGGCTTCGGCACTTCATCTCTCCATTTCCCAGCTCCGGAACGGTTCTCAGGTCTATGCCCTCCGTTATGACGAGTCGAGCACCTATCTCAATCTGGACTACGGCTCCCGGGGAACCGGCGGCGCTTCCTGCGGCCCCGACACCCTGTCAAAATACCGTCTGCTCAACGACGGGCGGGATTATTCCTACACCTATACCATTGTTCCCTACGACAAGGATACCGAGGATATCGGCGAACTGTCGGTGATCTGGCGGGATGCGGTGAGTACTCCGGCGTCGGAGATCGACAAGATCTTAGCCGAAGCGGTGGACAATGCCATTTCCGCTCTTACCTCCGATCCTTCCCGCGTGAAGGAGGTCCGCGCCGCCTATGATGCGCTGAGCGCTGCTCAGAAGGCACTGGTCAAGAATCTGGAGGTACTTACCACCATCGAGAAAGGCGGAAGCGTTTCGGTGGTCTTCAAGGACAGCTCCCCGAACGGCAACACCGGTGTTCTGAACAAGGGCGGCATCGTGGTGGCCGATCCCTCCTCTCCCACCGGCTTTGCCCTCTACGGCAACTTCAATTCCTCCGATAAGAACGGCAAGATCGCCGCTGCCCTTTCGGGCACCTCCCAGTTCACCCTGGGCGCCTATGTCAAGCTGGATGACTTCGATTCCAACAATCTGATTCTCGCCAAGGGCGACTATCAGGTGGCCATCAAGACCAACAGTTCCGGTCAGTTCGAATTTTTTGTCTATCAGAACGGCTCCTGGAATGCGGCTGTCATCACCGACGCCTCTTCCTACGGTGCCAAACTGGGCGAATGGTTCTATATCACCGGCGTCCGTGAGGCAAATACCCTGAAGTTCTACATTAACGGCCAGCTGGCGGCTACCAAAGCGATCAGCGGCAGTGTGAGTTCCAGCAGCACGCCCTTCGGCGTGGGTGTGGATACCAGCACCAACCGCTCGATCCGCGGCGCCTTTGCCGCCGCCCATGTGCTGCCCTTTGCCGCCACGGACGAACAGGTAGCGGCGCAGTATAAGGCCTATGCCGTAGGCAGCGCGCCCGCCTTCACCGCCGACAGCGCGGTCGCCTGGTATGACATGAACAACTTCGAGTATCAGTAAAACGTACACTCTGAACCCCTCAAAGGATAAAAGAAGCCGAGAATTCCGGAAAAATCCGGAATTCTCGGCTTTCTGATGCAGAAGCGGTGTGTCATTATTACGATCTTTTGATGGGATAAACAGGACAATCCTGCCGTGGGGCGGCCGAGCCGCACGATCGTGAGAGGAAAAGGATAAATGAAATAAAAGGATGATAGAAGGGACGTATCGCAGTATTTTCTTATTTTTTTCGCCCGACAGACTCCTCCCCGAACAGCTCCTTTACAAACCAGATGCTGTCAGGGGAAAGGGAAAAGCTGCGGCCGGAGAGGGAGGCGAGAACGCCTTCGGGCGGAAAGGCAAAGGTCACCTTATAGGAGCAGAGAGCCTGGAATTTATAGCCCTTTGCTTTGTCATTCCGATTGATGCCGTACTTGCCGTCCCCTACCAGGGGGTGGCCGACCGAGGCAAAATGCGCCCGGATCTGATGGGTGCGCCCGGTGACAAGATCCACCTCCAGAAGGGCGATGTCCCCTTTTTCCCGAAGAACCCGGTAGTCGGTTCGGATCGATTTGGCGTCAGGCGAGGGCTTTTTTTGATAGACCGTCACCTTGTTTTCGGCGGCATCCTTGATCAGCCAGCCGGACAGGCTTCCCTCCTTTTCGGAAAAGCGTCCGTGAACGGCGGCAAGATATTCCTTCTTGATCGAGCGGTTTTTGATCGCCTCGTTGAGCTCCCGCAGGGCAGCTGCGTTTTTCGCTGCCATCACAAGACCGCAGGTGTTGCGGTCGATGCGGTTGCAGAGAGCGGGGGCAAAGCTGTTCTCTTCGTCGGGGTCGTACTCCCCCCTGCGGTAGAGGTAGGCCTTGATATGAGAGATCAGGGTGTTGGTGTCCTCTTTGTCGTCCGAATGTACGATCATCCCCGCCCGCTTGTTGACCAGCAGCAGGTTTTCATCCTCGTAGACCACCTCGATCCGGGGTGTAAGAATTCGAAAGGCGTCTTTGTTTTCCTTTTGGAAAAATTCATCGGGAATATAGAGGTCAAGAACATCCCCTTCCGAAAGAAGAGAGTTCGGTTCGCAGCGCTTGCGGTTGCACTTGATCTTTTTGGTGCGGATGAATTTATAGAGAAGTGACTGGGGCAGGGCGGGCAGCGCCTTGGTCAGAAACTTGTCCAGCCGCTGGCCGGCGTCATTTTTTCGGATGGTGATGCTTTGCATGCTGTGTTTCCTTTCGGCTTCCTTTTTCCGGGGAGGGCAGGGAAGACCCGCCTTTGGTCAGAACGAAGAAGGGTGAATCTCCCGTACCTGCCGGAAGATTCACCGCTTTTTTTCATAATTTAATCGGGTGCGATTCAGTCGGGGAAGCTGACCCGTCGGATGTCAGCTCCGACTCCCGCCAGTTTTCCCACAAGGTCATCGTAGCCCCGCTCAATCAGCCCGATGTTGTCGATGACGGTGATCCCCTCGGCGGCGAGAGCGGCAATTACCATGGCGGCTCCGCCCCGCAGATCGGTAGCACTGACCTGCGTCCCCTTCAGAGGGACACCTCCTTCGACAATGGCGGTCTGTCCTTCCACCAGGATATGGGCGCCCATGCGGATCAGCTCCTCCACATAACGGAAGCGGGCATTCCAGACGCCTTCGGAGATATAGCTGGTTCCGGCAGCACCGCAGACAAGAGCACAGATCTGGGGCTGCATGTCGGTGGGAAAGCCGGGATAGGGAACGGCTTTGACCATAATGCGGGAGAGCTTCTTATCCGGGTCGCGGATCACTTCCACGCTGTCGTCGTCGAGATTGACGGTTACGCCCATTTCGAGGAGCTTGGCTGTTACCGATTCGAGATGCTTGGGGATGATGCCCCGCAGGGTGACCCGGCGGCCGGCGGCAGCGACAGCGGTCATATAGGTGCCCGCTTCGATGGTATCGG
>CAZGQH010000039.1:0-9134 GCA_964527575.1 uncultured Lachnospiraceae bacterium | reverse complement strand
CTGTAAACTTTCAGACGGGTGAGGCTCTTCTCGCCGATCGAGTTCTTGGGGAGCATGCCCTTGACAGCCAGCGAAACGGCCAGCTCGGGCTTGGTCTCCATGAGCTTTCTGTACTTGACGTCCTTCAGGCCGCCAATGTAGCCGGAATGGTGATAATAGTGCTTCTGATCGAGCTTGTTGCCGGTCAGAACCGCCTTTTCTGCGTTGATGATGATCACGAATTCGCCGCAGTCAACGTGGGGCGTATATTCGGGACGGTGCTTGCCGTTCAGAATGGTAGCGGCAAGAGCAGCTGTTCTGCCGAGAGGCTTGTTCGCCGCGTCGATGATATACCAACCGCGTTCGACAGTCTCGGGCTTTGCCATGTAAGACGATGCCATCTTGTTTCTCCTTGTTTGTCGATCTTAATTTTTTTCAACATTGGTGATTATAGCATCCTCTCTTTTCCTTGTCAAGCGTTTTTTTGCAAAAAAAATGATGAATTTAAAAAAGATGCAAAAAATCTCTTGTAATCTCGTTTAATCTTTGTTAATCAAGCTTTCTTTTGCTTGTGCTGAGATAAAAATTCACATTTGTTTTTTCTTTCGGCCGGCGCAAAATCTGACAACAAGCGCCCTGTGGTTCGTGCGATAATAGGACGCAGAGGAAGGGGAATATTTGGGAACTTTTGAAAATACATTTGTATAAAAGGAAATTTGTATTGCCCGGGTGCCCGCCAACCGGAACCGATGGCACCGGGGTGAAAGAAAGAGGGATTGAACATGTCGGAAAATCATTACTTACCGGAGGGGGCGCTGCTGGGCAGTGCCGAAAACAGTGAAGCGCTGGCTTCTCCTGCCGCGCTGGAGCGGGCCATGCAGCAGGGAAGGATTTTGGAGGCGGTGGCGGTGCTCTGCGACGGAGCGCTGAATCTCATCGTCGACCTCGGCTGCATGAAGGGAATCATCCATAAGAGCGAGGTGAGCTATACGGCAGAGGGCGAGACGCTGAAGGATATTGCCGTGATCTCCCGGGTGGGCAAGGCGGTGGCCTTCCGCGTTCTTTCGATTGAACGGGACGAAAACGGGCAGCCGCTGGCCATCCTCTCCCGCCGGGCGGCGCAGATCGAGTGTATGAACAACTATCTGTCCACGCTGGTCAGCGGGGACATCATTCCCGCCAAGATCACCCACTTGGAGCATTTCGGTGCTTTTGTGGATATCGGCTGCGGCATTGCCTCGCTGCTCTCCATCGACTGCATTTCGGTTTCGCGTATCTCCCATCCCCGGGACCGCTTCTATGTGGGGATGATGATCAAGGCGGTGGTCAAAAGCATCGATCCCGCCTGCTCCCGCATTTATGTCACCCACAAGGAGCTCCTCGGTACCTGGGAGGAGAATGTAGAGCGCTTCAAGATCGGGCAGACGGTGATGGGGATCGTGCGCAGCATCGAGGAGTACGGCGTATTCATTGAGCTGGCTCCCAACCTGGCGGGGCTTTCGGAGTACCGCTCGGATATTGCCGTGGGGCAGACGGTGGCGGTCTATATCAAAAATATCATTCCCGAGCGGATGAAGATCAAGTTGGTGATTATCGACTCCTGCAAGGGGGAGACGGTAGCCACGAAGTTTTCCTATTTTGTCGATCCCGAGCGGGAGCATATCGATTACTGGAAGTATTCTCCGGTGGGGACAGGCAAGGTGATCGAGAGCCGCTTTACCGCGGTATAAGAAGGATTCGATCGATAAGATCCGATTATAAAGAGACCCCATGCGGGGGAGTCTATACAAGACTTTCTTCCGCATGGGGCTTGTTTTATCGGGCGGACTCGTCGAAGGTGATGGAGGCTGCATAGCCGAGAAGAGAATTTTTTTCCTTTTTGAAGCGGTTCGTTTGGGTGACAAACTGGACGAGCCAAAAGGCCTCTTCCGACTGGTGCAGGGTGACGAAATAGGTGTAGTCCACACCGTCGTCGGCATTCTTTCGCGAATAGGTGTAGGTGAGGATGCCCTCCTCCTCGACGGTCGAGACGGTTAATTGGTTGGCATTTAGCACCATAACGGCATATTCGTTCAGGCTGACATCTTTTTTACCGGCGGCCTGTTCGATGATGTCGGCGCTCTCCCGGATGATGAGGACGGCGGTGTGATCATGGGATTCATAGGCGGCGGTGAAGGCCAGCCGGGGGGATTCGGAGAAATCCTCGGTGAGGGTGATGGAAAGCTCGTCCACGGTGAAGGTTTTGGCCGGTGCCGGTTCTTCTTTACACCCGGAGAAAAGAAGGGAGCTTATCAGAAGAAGGGAGCAGAAGGAGAGAAAACGTTTCATAGGGGCTCCTTGAAAAGTTTGTTTTTTTCAGTATAGCACAGCGGGAGGAGAGATGCAAGTCTTTTTCGGAAAAGCGATTTTTAAAAATACTGCCCTGCCTTTCTGAAAAGAGGAATGGCGCCGGGTGCTTTGGCAAAAGCTATTCCGAGAGAGGGGGGATCTTTTTGAAAAAAAGCTATTGGGCACTTTTCTGGCGGCTCTTTTATCTGATCTTGGCCCTGGTGCTTCAGGTGGTTCTGATCGTTCTGTCGCTGGTCTATCTCGAGCGCTCTTTCCCCTATTTTTATCTCTTTACTGTGGCGGCGGGGCTGCTTTTATCCCATCTTGTAGTGGCGACCGATTTCGATCCCGCCTATAAGATCGCCTGGCTGATTCCGCTGCTCGCCTTTCCGATTCTCGGTCTTATGCTCTATGTCTTTTTCGGCCGGGAGAGCTTGGGAAGCAGGCGGCTTCTCCGCTTCCGCCGGGTGGAGGAGGAGCGGCTTCATCTGATGAATCAGGACAATGCCGAAGCGCTTGATGATGGGGATGGAAAGGAGGCATACCTGCTCTCCCGCTTTATTGCCAAGGCCTCGGGCTGTCCGCTCTTCCGGCAGACAGGAAACTTTTATTTCCCCACGGGAGAGAGTCTTTTTGAAGCGTTGACGGCGGCGGTGGAGAAAGCGGAGCACTTTGTCTTTTTGGAGTTTTTCATCATCGGAGAAGGTCTTATGTGGGAGCGGCTGTTGACTCTTTTGGAGGAAAAGGCGAGGGCAGGGGTGGAGGTGCGGGTGATCTACGACGGAGTCGGCTCGCTCACCCGTCTGTCGCCGGGTTATGAAAAGAAGCTTAGGGCGATGGGGATCGGCTGTCGGGTCTTCAATCCCGCTTTTCCGTTTTTTTCGGCGGCTCTCAGCAAGCGCGACCATCGGAAGATCGTAGTGGTGGACGGGCGTGTGGGGTTTACCGGCGGCGCCAATCTGGCCGATGAGTATATCAATGCCGGCGGCGACATCCACTGGAAGGATGCGGGCCTTCGGATTGAAGGGGTGGCCGTCCGGAGTCTGACCGCCATGTTTCTCTCCATGTGGCATTTTTTCGGAAAGGACCAAGAGGATACCGCTCGCTTTTTCCCGGAAGAAGGTGAGGGCACGGCGGGAGAATTTGCCGCTTCCGACAGCGCCGTCCCTGTCGGTTGGGTGCAGCCCTACTGCGATACACCGCTGGAGGGGGCGGGAGTGGGAGCCGGTGTGCTTCGTCAGCTCATCGGCCGGGCTTCGGAAAGTATCTATATCATGACTCCCTATCTGATTCTCGACAGTACTACCGAAAATCTTCTGCTTGCCTCCGCCGGCTGCGGGCTGGATGTGCGGATTATCACCCCCGGGGTAGGGGACAAGGCATGGGTTCACACCATGACCCGTTCCTTCTACCGCCGTCTTTTGGCCGGCGGAGTGAGAATCTTTGAATATACACCCGGTTTCATTCACTCCAAGGTGGTCCTCGTGGATAGGCAGCTTGCCTCGGTGGGAAGCATCAATCTCGATTTCCGCTCGCTCTATTTACAGTTTGAATGCGCGGTGCTTCTCGGAAACACAGACTGTCTTGCCGAAATCAGCCGGGATTTTGAAGAAACCTTTTCGCTCTCCCGGGAGATCACCCCGGCCGATTGCCGCTCGATTCCGCTGCCGGCCGCTCTCTGCCGCTTTTTTCTCCGTCCCTATGTCCCTCTCCTTTGAAGCTCCCACTTCAAAGGAGTTTTTCTTAACAGGAAAAGAAAAATTTTATCCTAAACCGTCCGAGTCTTTCATATAGATGGAGTGTCACAGTTTCAGGAAGAGGTAGGGCTATGATTTATTCCGACAGCAAGAGATGCGAGGTCATTGCAAAATATATGATCGACAACAATGCGACCGTTCGCGCGGCGGCGGGCGTTTTCGGAATTTCAAAATCGACGGTTCATAAAGACGTCACCAAGGTGCTGGAAAGGGAAAATCACGCGCTGTTTCTGACGGTCAAGGCGCTTCTCGAGACCAATAAATCCGAACGGCATATGCGGGGCGGGGAAGCGACCCGGCAGAAATATATTCAGAAGCGTGAAGAAAAGAAATCCTGAGAGTCTCGGGAGGAGGGCATTTTCCTTGCAAAGACGGGCATCGCGGGCCGCTGCTGCGGCGACCACGATTATTGCAGGGAAGATTGCAGCAAAAAGGGCCGCCGGAAGGCGGTCCTTTTTGCATCTTTCCGACCGGCTGTTTTCTTTATTAAAAATCTTTTGAAAAAATCTATTGAATCCTATTGACAATCAATTGATCTTATGATATAATTCAGTAAACGATAACAAGGCTCCCGGTTTCGGTTTTTTTCGGGAAAGATGTCTGTCTTTTATTGACAGCTTTCGGATCCTGTGCTAAAATGAAAAAAAGAGCGGTGCTTTTATACGGGAGCTTTGTGGAAAAATGATACCCGTGTTTCGAAAGAGAGGAGGAAGGTAGCCAAAATGATTAACTATTTGCCCGGAACGACTCTTGAGGCCGACCTTTCGAAGGATGACACCGAGTATATTCTGAAAAGCATTTTTTCCACGGGGGGGCTTGTGCTCTCCCAGGTGGCACAGCTTGCCGGTCTTGCTCCCTACGATGTGCAGAACTGGGTGAAGCGGGGCTTCTGTACGCCGCCGGTGGCTAAAAAGTATTCCAAGAAGCAGTTCTGTCGGATTATTCTGATCAATATGCTGAAGGAATGTCTTCCTCTTGGAGAGATTGTGCGGCTTCTTTCCTATATCAACGGACATTTGGACGACGAGAGCGACGATATGATCGACGACGACCGTCTTTATGTCTACCTGGTGCGGACGGTGGCAGCCGTGAATGTCTTTTCCGAGGAAAACGTAAAAAGGGCCGCAGAAGCTGCCGTGGCCGACTACAGAGAGCCGATTCCCGGCGGTCGGGCAAGGCTTGTGAAGGTACTTTCAATCATGGCCTTTGCTTATTATACGACAGAACTGAGGCGGGGTGTTACCTCGCTGATGGCGTCCTTGGATTCGCTCTGAGACGATGTGAAAAAAACAGCATCCTTCCGAACCGGCAGGAAGGGAATGCCTAAAAATCCGCCGGAAAAGAGGTATGATTATGTGGTGGCAAGCACTCAGTCTTTTGGAAAAGATCTTCATCTGCATCGCCATTCCCTCGACCATTCTTCTGGTGGTGCAGTTTATTCTGACCCTCATCGGGATTGACGGCAATGCCGACGGAGATATGGACGGCAATTTTGACGGAATTGATCTGGATGGAGACGGGATTCCCGATACGGATGCTCCCGGCGACAGCTTCAACGATGGAGTGGGCTTCCGGCTCTTCTCACTGCGCAGTCTCATCGCCTTTTTTGCGGTGATGAGCTGGACGGGATTTGCAATGGCAGGTGCCGATGTGCATCCGGCGATCACCTGTCTGGTAGCCGTGGCCGCAGGTTTTGTCATGATGCTGGCGGTGGCGCTGATTTACTACTTCTTTGCGAAGATGCAGACAAACGGCAATGTGAATATTCATAATGCCGTGGGAACCAGCGGTTCGGTCTATCTGAACATTCCGCCCAAGCGCACGGGCAAGGGAAAGGTCAATATCGTGGTACAGGGCCGCTATGGGGAATACGACGCGGTGACCGATGAAGAGGAGATGCTCCCCTTCGGCTGCGAGGTGGTGGTGATCGGCCTTTCGGGGCAGGACACTCTCCTTGTGAAGCGCAAATAACATTGGCATGAACGGCTCTCATGCAAGACATTGTAGTTGGAGCCGAAAAACAATATATAACGGAGGAAATCAAATGACAGCAACAAAACTTGCTCTGGCTTCGGGTACCGGTATCATCATCGTCATCAGCGTTGTGGTGCTCGTCCTTTTCTCTCTCTTGCTCGCGATCCTGTCGCGCTACAAGAGATGCCCTTCCGACAAGATCCTTGTGGTCTACGGCTCGGGTCTCGGTAAAAACAAGGACGGAACCAAGCGTTCATCCAAGTGCATTCACGGCGGTGCCGCATTGGTTCTGCCGGTGCTGCAGTCCTATCGTTATCTCGATCTGACGCCGATCTCGATCTCGGTGGATCTGAAAAACGCCCTTTCCCGGCAGAATATCCGGATTGATGTTCCTTCCCGCTTTACGGTCGGTGTTTCCACCGATCCTGTGATTATGCAGAACGCGGCCGAGCGCATTCTGGAGCTGAGTCTCAATGAAATTCAGGAGCTCTCCCGGGACATTATCTTCGGTCAGCTTCGTCTGATTATCGCGACGATGGAGATTGAGGAAATCAACACCGACCGCGACAAATTCTTGGAGGCGGTCAGCCGCAATGTGGAAGTCGAGCTCAAGAAAATCGGTCTTCGTCTGATCAACGTGAACCTGACCGATATCACCGACGAGTCGGGTTATATCGATGCTCTGGGTAAAGAAGCCGCTGCCAAGGCCATCAACGACGCCAAAAAGAGTGTGGCGGAAAAGAACCGTGACGGTTCGATCGGTGAGGCGAATGCGAGAAAGGTTCAGAGAATCGAAGTGGCGCATGCGGACGCCGAGGCAATCCGCGGTGAAAACGACGCCAAAGCCGATGTGGCTATGAGTAACGCTACCCTTCGTGAGAAGGAAGCGGAGGCAAAGCGTATTGAGGTGACTGCGGAAAAGACGCAGAGCGCAAAGGCACTGGAAGATTCCTACGCGGCAGAACAGCGGGCGGAGGAAGCGCGTTCGCTGCTGGAAAAAGCGACGCTGGAAGCCGATATCATCGTGCAGACCGAAATCGACAAAAAGAAGAAAGAACTGGAAGCCGAGGCGGAAGCCGAGCAGATTCGCCGCAAGGCAAAAGGTGAGGCCGACGCGATTTATGCCAAGATGGCGGCCGAGGCGAAAGGTACTGAGGAGTTCCTGACCCGCCAGGCCGAAGGCTTTGCCAAGATCGTGTCTGCGGCCGGCGGTTCCTCCGATGATGCGGTCAAGATGTTGGTGGCCGATAAGCTGGAAGCCTTGATGAAGATCCAGGTAGAAGCCATTAAGAACATCAAGATCGACAAGGTCACCGTCTGGGACGGGGGCGCTTCGGGACAGGACGGAAAGACTGCTACGGCAGGCTTTCTCTCCGGCATGATGAAGTCGGTTCCTCCTATGCAGGAGATGTTCGCGATGGCGGGCATGAAGCTTCCCGAGATTCTGGGCAAGGATCTTGAGGGCGAAAAGAAGGACAGCGAAAGCGAAGAAAATACATGACGGTTTTCCGATGGGAAGACCGTGAGGGAGACATCGGATGAAAATCCTTGCAAGCGATTATGATGGAACCCTGAACCGCCAAGGCATCCCGGATTATGTCCGGGATGCCTTGGCGCGCTGGCGGGAATTGGGTAACCGGTTCGGCATTGTCAGCGGGCGGGGTATTTACAATATTTCAGCCACGATCCGACGGGATGGAGTGATCTGCGATTTCTTTGTGGCAAACAACGGTGCGGTGATCGCCGACGGAGAGGGAAGGGTTCTTATTTCCCACACCGGCGATGCGGAAAAGGCCGCTCCCATCGCTTCTTTTATTATAGAGCGGGGCGGAGCGTTTGCCTGTCTGAATGACCTTGTGGGCGACCATTTTATCTGTTCGGATGAGGAAAAGCGGGGGCGCTATGCGTCCGATGCCCGTTTTACCGGTCTTTCGGATTTTTCCGGCGGCATTGCCTTTACGCAGATCTCCACGGTCTGTTCCGGAGAGAGGGCGGCGGAGGAGCTGACCGGTGCGCTGAATGCGGCTTTCGGCGATGCGGTTTCGGCCTTTCAGAACGGCATCTGCATCGACATTGTGCCGGCAGGCGTGGACAAGGCCAAGGGGATCGAAGAGCTTTTGGCTCTTTACGGTGCCTCACACGGGGACGTCTGTACGGTCGGGGACAACAACAACGATATCGCCATGCTGGCGGCTTTCCGCAGCTATGCGGTGGAAAACGCCATCCCAAAAGTGAAAGAGATTGCCGGTGCGGTCGTTACCGATCTTGCCGCACTGGTGGAAAAGGAGCTTTCTTTATGAAAAAGATTCTTCTGATGACACTGCTTCTTTTGACGGTCGTATGTGTGGCCGTCTCCTGCGGTAAGCCCGCCGAGACACAGGGCAACGATACCACATCCGGGGAGGATTCGAACATGACGACAGATAACAGCGAGGAGATCACCACCACCTCCCAGCTGGTGACTACCGAAACGCCTGCACCCACCACATACCCGCTGCGGGGAAAGACGATGATCTTCCTCGGTTCCTCGGTCACCTACGGCTCGGCCTCGGGTGGAACCTCCTTTGTGGAGCTGCTCCGGGTTAAGGAAGGATGCAACGTGATCAAGGAGGCGGTTTCGGGAACCACACTGGTGGATAACGGCGCGAGCTCCTATGTACAGCGGATGCTGAACAATCTGCCCACCGATCGGGAGGTTGACCATTTTATCTGCCAGCTCTCCACCAACGACGCTACCCAGAATAAACCCCTCGGCCGGGTGAGCGATTCAAAAAATCTGGAGGATTTCAATACCCAGACCATCGTCGGGGCGATGGAGTACATTATCTGCTATGCCAAGGAAACCTGGGACTGCCCGGTCTCCTTCTATACGGGAACGAAGTTTGACAATGTTCTCTACGGAAAGATGGTAAAGATTCTTTATGATCTTCAGGAAAAATGGGATATCGGTATTATCGATCTCTGGAACGATGAAGAGATGAACAATATCTCGGAGGAGCTTTATCAGCGCTATATGAGCGATCCCATCCATCCTACGGCGCTGGGCTACCGGGAATGGTGGTTGCCGAAATTTGTCGCCCATCTGGAACAGTATCC
>CAZGQH010000038.1:0-9227 GCA_964527575.1 uncultured Lachnospiraceae bacterium | reverse complement strand
GCAATGGGCGTGAAGGGGTCGGCGCCGCCGGAACCGGACGCCACGGTAGCACCCACCGCGTAAGCGCGGAAGTCGAGGCCGACCACACGGATCTGCTTCACCGTGCCTCTCTGCACGCCCTCCATGGCCTCGCCCTCATAGACGTCACCGATATAATAGGTACCGGTGTTCATGGCGTAGTTGACCACGCTGGGACGGACAAACATATCACGGGTCTTGACCGGAACAATGCGGGCTGCCGGCAAAGTAGCGGTACCCTTCACCAGCTCGATCTTTTCCTTGGTGGTACGATCCATCAGATAGATGCTGAAGGGGGTCTGCTGACGGTTGGAAGCCCAGCCGTCCGGTGAATAGGAAACCAGATACTGGTCGGCATTGGGGGCATAGGGGTACTGCTAGAGCGCACCGCTCTGACCGTAGGTGTCGATATTGTCGCCCTTACCGGTGTTGGAATCCGGGAAGGGGAAGCTGATCGAATCCTTGCCGTCACGACCGGCAGACACATCGATCAGACAGAGCTTACCCGCCTGATAGGTGTGGTGCCCGGTAGCGATCGAGATATACAGAGACGCCTCGCCGGGAACCTGTCTGGTGTGCAAAAGCGTGGTGGGGAAATTGGAGTTGTTGCCGTAAAGTTCGGTCTGGTTGGTGCCGTCGGGATTCATCTGGAACATACCCTGAATATACATCTGGGTTCTGTCGTTATAGTCCCAACGGGTGTAAATCACACGACCGTCCTCGGTAAGAGAGGGCGTGGTGGTGTGAACCTGATCGTAGCCGAGACGGACGATATTGGATCCGTCGGCCGACATTTTATAGATGTTGGATACCGGCGTCTTCCAGCAGTCAACCGTCTGGATCGCACGGGACGAGGAGAAGAGGATATCGCCGTTAGGCAGATAGATGCACTCGAAATCCGCAACGCCCGATCCGAAGGTGAGCTGCTTATACTTGCCGGTCTCGAGCTCCATCTCATAGATATGGAAATCGTCGTTCTTCTTCTCTTTCCAGGAGAAAATAACCCGCTTGCCGTCTGCCGAAACATCGGGGTCACGGATGCAGCCAGCCGTGGAATTGAGAAGAACCTTCTCGGTTTTCTTGACCCGGTCGCCGTCCTGTGCGAGGGTGAGCAGAACCAGCTGAGAACCGCCGGCAAAATTGCTCTCGGTTCCCACACCGGAGGCGGCTTCGCCGGTGGACTCTTCAAAGAGTCCCTCGGTATAGGCGTAGTGAGAGCCGCCCAGCGCCTTATGTTTGACCACCACAAAGGTGGTAGCGGTTTCCATCAGATCGTAGAGAAGATCCGAGCCCTCCAGATAGGAGACCTCTTCGTTATCGTCGGCGGCAACCGAAGCAAAACCAAGCCCTGCCAGATTGCCTAAAACCATGGAAACACAGAGGATCAATAATAAAATTCTTTTTCTCATTGTGTGCTCCCTTCTTTACTTGACAGTAAGGGTGGAGGCGACAGGCTTTCCGTCCGCCGCATTGTAAATCGAAACACTGTAGGAACCGCCTTCGGGAAGCTTGATCTCTTCCGAAAGGGTGATCACAGCCGTAGAGTTGAAGGCAAGACCGGCAACGGCGCAATCGGTATAATAAATCTGCTTACCGTCTTTATCGTACACATTGAGAGCCACCACTACATGGTTGGGGGCAGAAGCGCTCTGCTTGCGCACGGTAATCGTCTTGATGGTCGTATCCTTGGCGTAGATGTTATAGGTATCGGCGCCGGCGGCATCCTTGCCTCTCACCTGCTCCACGCCGTAGGCTTCGTTCTCCGCTCCGATGGAACGGACGAAATCGGCGAGATTCTTGACCTCGGTATCGTTCAGATCCTTGGCAAAGAACCTCACAACCTCTTCCAGGGTGTAAAGCGAACCGTCATGCATATAGGGAGCGGTTCTCCAGGCATCGATCAGCGAGGGAGTATCAAACTTACCATCCGCACTTCCGGAAGCATCGGTGTTCACATTGTGAAGCTTCATGTCGGTATAAAGCGGAGCCGGATGACAGGATGCACAATTTTTCTCAAACAGAATTTTTCCCGCCTCAGCCGACTCGGTAAGCGTGCCGTCCTTGTTCAGCGCGGGAGAACGGGTGGACAAAATGCTCATAAGATAAGCGTCAAAAGCCTTGTGCTGAAGGTCGGTATAGGAGTTGTTGTAGAGGTCGCCGAGGACACTGAGAACAATCTCCTCTTCCGCATTAATCACACCGCCGTTAAAGGTCACAGGAGGCGTTCTGTAGGCCATAATGGGAGACTTGCTGTTAAAGGCGTTGCCCCATCCGTTGCTCGTAAAGTCCCAGACAAGACCGTCCGTAGAGCCGTCAGGATGACAGGAGCTGCAGGACTGCCAATTCTGATAGCAACCCGTCGCATCATTCCAAAGGATATTGCCCTGTCTGACCAGACTGATCTCGGCAGGCTGCGTAGCAAAACTCAGTTTTTTAACCGAAAGATCGGAAAGCGTAACCGCCGCCACCGAACCGTCGAAGTAAAGTCCGCAATAGAGAATGCCGTCCTTTTCCACAAGACTACGGGCACCTACGCCTACTTTGACTCTCTCTCGGCAGCTGTCGAGGAAAGGA
This sequence comes from uncultured Lachnospiraceae bacterium, assembly GCA_964527575.1. Lineage (GTDB taxonomy): Bacteria > Bacillota > Clostridia > Oscillospirales > CAG-272 > RGIG1993. Next base: position 6,635 of record CAZGQH010000038.1, on the reverse strand, counting down.
AGGTAATCGGCAATCTTCTCCACCGAATCCACTTCAGCCGTGCGGGTACCGTCGACCACATTCTTGATCTTGGTGTTCATCTTCGCAATATTGACCACCATCACCTCGTTGAGACCGGAAAGCGCCACACAGAGGTATTTGCCGTCACCCGAAACGGTGATGCCCCAGGGGTTGGCGGCGCCATGATCAACCTCATCCAGCAGGCAGGTACAGGTAATCTCCTGTTTGGCGGTATCGATGATCGAAAATCCGTTTGTGTTGATCCAGCCGCGGTCCATCTGGGTCACGGGATATGTATACCGACCGATGATGTGAGAGACATAAACCGTCTTTTCGTCGGGAGAAACGCAGATATCCCGCACGCCCGAAGCGCCGTTGATCAGGGGAAGCGTCTTAGCAACCTTGTCATCCGTGGAAGAGATGACGACCACATTGGCGCTCATTACCTTTTCCGTGGCAGCCTCATCGGGAAGATGGCATGCCACATAAAGGTCGCTGCCCGCTGCCGCGATGGCGATCGGCTCTCTGCCGTCCACCGTCACAGTGGAAGTCACCTTCATGTCCGAAAGGGTGAGAACCGAGACAGTGCCGGAGAAACGGTTGGTGACATAACCCTTCCCGTTCACCACAGCCATGTCGCTGGGCGTATGACCCACCGTCACCGAGGAAGTAACCGCAAGGTCAGCCGTCAGCTTGACCACCGTACCGGAAAGGCCGCCCTCAAGCGAGTAGATCGCGCTGCCGTCGGTAGCGACGCTGTTCACCTTTTTGTCGGTGGTGTAGGTCTTCTGAACCTCGCCTGCAGGAGAAAGCTTGTAGATCTTGCATCCGGTTTCATCCGAGACGTAGATGCTTCCGTTCAGCTCGAGGATTCCGCTGACCGAGGTATAGGCCGACAAGTCTCCCACCACTCCCGAAGAAGTCGTAGAGCTGATCGGTTTGCCCGATGTATCGGTTCTGTTGTATGCGCCGAGATCACCGGGAGCGACTGTTCCGCCCGACGTGGTATCCGGTGTGGTATCATCGTCATCCTTGCAGGATGTAACGGCGAACATCGTCACAATCACTGCAAAAACGATCACGAGCGCACAAAGCAGAACATGCCATTTCTTGGTTCTTGCCATGAAAAATCCCTCCGTTTTCATTTTTCAGATTTTTCTCTGATGCGTTTTGTCACAGCACCCCGTTATCTGTCTGACTCCCGCCACCGTCCCGATTTTTCGGTGACAAAAGCAGAGCCGGGAAAGGGTGCTTCCCCCTCCGTAAGAGAACGTGGGGTGTTTATCAAAAACGGAATCGCCAAAAAGGCAATACCATTTCTGATTAATTATAGCGAAAAGAGCGAAAAAAAGCAATTACATTTATCCGAATAAATCTTGTATAAATCGAACTGTCCCACTCTCCTGTATTTCGACCTGTTAGCACAAAATTCCACGGATATCGCCGATTTTTCGGTAGTATTCTGCCTTTTTTCCCCGATCAGGAGTCCAAAGGCAGCTTTTTTTACAACCCATTTTCAAAACATGCGAAAAGATATTTCCGATATCTCTGTCATGTGGTATAGGCGTGCATGGAATCGCCGCCGAACATCCCGACAAAGAAAAGGGTGATGATCTGGAAGACAAAAGCCAGCAACACAAAATACTTGGCGTATTTCTTTAATTTTTCCTGACGCCGGAAATGGAGGTAGAGCGAAAGGGCCAGCACCGTCACCAGGGACCAGACCTCCTTATTGTCCCAGGCCCAATAGTTGCCCCAGCAGGCGTTTGCCCACAAAGCGCCCAAGAACAAGCCGAGCACCATGAAGGGAAAAGCGGTAACGATCAGGTTATACATGCCCCACTCGTACTTTTTCACTTCCTCCTTCTTCACAAAAAAGGTGAGAACGCAGAGGATGGCGCCTACCGCAACCAGCGCATAGGAAATCATGTAGGAGAAAACATGGGGAATGAAATAGGCCGACTGCAGCGCCGGAGGAAAATGCCATTCCGAAGCCTGTGCCATGAAAAAGACGCCGGTCATGATCACCGCTTGGGAGACCATGAAGTAACGCTTCATAAAAGCCCCGTTGTGCATATAGCGCATATAGACATAGACGAGGCCGAAGGTGACACCGAGAAAGGTCAGCACCTGATACATACTCACAAAGGGCATGTATCCGTTTACAATCCAGTTATTGGCCACGATGGCGCCGTTCAGAAGGATACCCGCCAGCCAGAAGCCGAGGGAAAGCCTTGCTCCTCCCTTTCCTTTTACATAAGAGAGGGCAAAGGCGGTATAGTAGAGGAGCGCCGCTCCCAGACAGATTACGCGCAATACCGTTCCGGTCATTTCGATGCACCTCCCTTACCGGCCTTCTTCGAAAGATTCTCCCGTTTCTTTTTCCCGGCCGCTGCCACTTCGCCCGAAGCCGTCTTATCCCGGGGGCGGATGAGACACATCATAAAGGTTCCCACTAAGATCAGAATGATGCCGCCGGTAGAGAGAAATTCGGTGGGATCCTTTTTGAAGAGCAGCCGCACCTCCTGGAACTCATACCTCGGATTTACCCCCACATCCATCAGATAGATCTTCCAGTCCCCGTAGTAGAGGGGGTGGTTGACCGTCAGACTCTTCTCGACCGGCTGTCCGTTTTCGAGAAATTCCAGGGTAGCCTCGTAGTGCTTAACCGATCCGTCTTCATAATATTCGGTTTTGAAGGCGTTCACCCGGAAATTGAAGCCAAGCTCCTTGGTCGTGGGAAGACCGTCTTCTCCGGTGGAGCCCACCTCGTTGTAATATTTGTCCTTATAGCCCTCGGGAACCCCGTCCTGTACCATCAGATATTCGATCACCGGTGTGAAGGAGTCACGGTTCGGCACGTCCACATAGATCTCGCTGCCTCCCACGGTATAGACGAAGCTACCGATGAGGAAGAGCACGATGCCGAGATGGGAGAGATAGAAGCCGATGGAATAGGCGTTCATACGCGGATTGAAGGCGATCAGGGAGACGGCGATGGCGATACCCAGCACCAGCAGCACAATCATCACCGGCATCCCGTTCCATACGCCCTTGACCCCTGCCGAGGCGAGAATCGTCATCACCAACATGGCCGCACTGACGACAGCCAGCGCCAGATAAAGGGGAAAACTGATTTTTTTGTTCATAGTCTATTTCCTTTTTCAGAATAAAGTGAAGAATTTCGGAAAAGAATTTTCATTGTTAAATTTTCATTAACTTTTCATTAACTAAGAAGAGGTTTCTCCGGATAGATAGGGGGCGAGAACCGCCCGCTCCTCTTCCTTAAGATAGCGCCACTCTCCCCGTGCCAGCGAAAGATCGAGAGGAATGCCGGCAAACGCGATCCGTTCCAGATAGACAATCCGGTTGTCCACCGCCTCCATCATCCGCTTAATCTGGTGGTATTTTCCTTCTGTCAGGGTGATTTTTCCCTCGTAAGGGCTCTCCATTTCCACCCGGCAGGGTTTGGTCACAAATCCGCCGATATCCACTCCGGCCGCAAGGCGCGCCGCCGCCCCTTCGGCAAGCGGCTTTTCCAGCCGAAAGCAGTAGACCTTTTCCACATGCTTCTTGGGGGAAAGCATCCGGTGCGCCGCCTGGCCGTCGTTGGTAAGTAAGAGAAAACCCACCGTGTACTTGTCCAACCGCCCGCAGGGAAAGAGACCCTGCTTCTTCAGGTTCTCGGGCAGAAGATCCAGCACCACCGGCCCCGACGGATCGTCGGTCGAGCTGACATAGCCTTCGGGCTTATTCATCAGAATGTAGATGTTTTCCGGTCGCCCCACCGTCTCACCGAAAAAGGCGACAAGATCGGTTTGGGGATCCACATGACGGGAGAGGTCGCGAACCGGCACGCCGTTGACCGTCACATTGCCCTTTTTCGCCGCCTTAGCGGCCTCACTGCGGGTAGCAAGCCCTGCCTCGGAGATCAGCCGATCGATCCGCAGGCTTTTTCCCATCGCTCTCTTCCTCCTTCTGTCGGGACAAGAACACGCCCCCATTTTATTTCAGCTTCATCATAACACAGTCATTGTGATAAATATACATAAAATTTGTGAACAAACCTGAATTTCCTGTCAATTTCTTCGGACGGGACGATGAAGCAAAAGAAAAAAAGTCTCTCCATTTGAAAAAAATCCGAAAAAAATAGTTTTTTTTCAAAAAAGCGATTGACAAATCCGCTGTCAAGGTGTAAAATACGGGGCATGAAGCACGAAAGGAGAGCACTGCCATGTTTAAGCTGTACGTCGGCAACTATTATTATTTTTATTTTACCGCCGCGATGGATGCTTGCATTGTACAGGGCTCTGACGAATAAGTCGGATACGTGCTTGTAGAATACAAAATCCACCGCTACTTTCGTTTGGAATGGTAGCGGTGTTTTTTTGTGGAAATGAGGAATTCTATGGACGATTTACAAAAGGCCAGGGAGGAAATCGACCGGTGTGACAACGAGATGGCTGCCCTCTTCTGCCGGCGCATGGAGGCGGTCAAGGCAGTCGCTGCCTATAAGGCCGAGCGCGGACTCACCGTTCTGGATACCGCCCGTGAGGAGGCGGTGCTCGCCCGGGGGTCAGAGCGGATCAAGGATCCGGAGCTCTCCTCCTACTACCGCCTCTTTCAGAAGAATACCATGGAGCTTGCCAAGCAGTACCAGCGACGCCTGCTCACCGGCCTGCGGGTGGCATACAGCGGCGTGGAGGGCGCCTTTGCCCACTTGGCTGCCGGAAAGATCTTCCCCGGCGGAGAGCTTGTTCCCCACCCCGACTTCAAGGCTGCCTATCAGGCAGTGGCAACCGGCAGTTGCGACTGTGCCGTTCTCCCTCTGGAAAACAGTTTTGCCGGCGAAGTGGGACAGGTCTTGGATCTCACCTTTACGGGAAACCTCTATATCACCGGCATCTACGACCTGCCGGTGGTACAGAACCTCATCGGCATCGAAGGAGCCTCTCTGGCCGATATCCGCACCGTCGTCAGCCATCCTCAGGCTCTCGACCAGTGCGCGGGCTATATCCGCCGCCACGGCTGGGAGGAACAGCGTGCCTCCAACACCGCCGTGGCCGCTCAAATCGTGGCCGAACGGGGGGATAAGAGCTTGGCTGCCATCGCCAGCGCCGAAACCGCATCCCTCTACGGCCTGTCGCTTCTCGATCAGGGTATCAACGAAAGCGCCCTGAACACCACTCGCTTTGCGGTCTATTCCCGGGTGGAAAGCCGCCCCGCCGGCGGCAGGCAGAACAATTTCATCCTGCTCTTCACGGTAAACAACGTGGCGGGTGCCCTCGCCCGGGCAGTCAATGTCATCGGTGAATACGGCTTCAACCTGCGGGTGCTCCGCAGCCGGCCGGTGAAGGAAAAGGCCTGGCAGTATTATTTCTACGCCGAGGCCGAAGGGGATGAGACCAGCGATCAGGGCAAGGCGATGCTGTCCGCCCTCTCCCACCACTGCGACATGCTGAAGGTGGCGGGACATTATGCATTGGAAATCGAGTTGAAGAACGAAAACAGGGAGGAAAATCCATGAAGCTTCGGGTGAATCTCGACCGGAACAGCTACGATATCGTCATCGAACGGGGGACACTTTCCCGGGCAACGGAGGAGCTCTCGCTCGACCGTCGGGTGCTGATCGTCACCGACCGGGGCGTCCCCGCCGCCTACGCCGAACGGCTGGCCGCCGCTGCCTCTCACCCCGTGATCGTCACGGTGGAGGAGGGCGAGGGCAGCAAGAGCTTTGCTGTTCTGGAAAAACTCCTTCAGAAAATGCTTGACGAAAGCTTTACCCGCAAGGACTGTGTGGCAGCGGTTGGCGGCGGCGTGGTGGGAGATCTCGCCGGTCTTGCCGCCTCCCTCTACATGCGGGGAATTGATTTCTACAACATTCCCACTACCCTGCTCTCCCAGATCGATTCCTCGGTGGGGGGCAAGACTGCCGTCAACCTCGGAGGCATCAAAAACATCGTGGGAAGCTTTTATCAGCCAAAAAAGGTGCTGATCGACCCCGATCTCCTCGCCACGCTTCCCGCCCGGCAGCTGTCCGCCGGCCTTGCGGAGGCGGTCAAAATGGCCCTCACCTCCGACGCCGGTCTGTTTGAGCTCTTCGAACAGAAGGATCCTGCCGAACATCTGGAGGAAATCATCTGCCGGGCACTGACCGTCAAAAAAGAGGTGGTAGAACAGGACGAACGGGAGGCGGGCCTTCGCAAAATCCTCAATTTCGGCCACACACTCGGCCACGGCATCGAGAGCGAGAAGGCGGTAAACGGCCTCTATCACGGGGAATGCGTAGCGCTCGGCATGCTTCCCTTCTGCGGTGAGGCCCTTCGCCCCCGGCTGATAAAGGTTCTTCAAAAGCTGAAACTTCCCACCGCCCTCTCCTTCGATCATGAAAGAGTGCTCTCCGCCGTCCTCCACGACAAAAAGGCAGAAAAAGAGGGAATCACCATCATTACGGTAGAGACCCCGGGCAGCTTTGCCATGAAGAAGCTCACGAAAGAGGAGCTGGCCGAGGCGCTGACCCGCATTCCTCCTTCTGCGAAAGGATAACAACATGAAAAATACCTTCGGACAAAGTATCTCCCTCACTCTCTTCGGGGAGAGCCACGGGAAAACCATCGGCGCGGTGCTCGACGGCC
>CAZGQH010000037.1:0-9497 GCA_964527575.1 uncultured Lachnospiraceae bacterium | reverse complement strand
GGACACCTTGATTAAAAGTCAAGTGCTCTACCGTCTGAGCTACAGGGGCATGACCGCGCCTCAAACAAGCGCCTCACTATAATAGCACAATCTCACGCCTTTGTCAAGCATTTTCTGAAAGAAAACACAATCTTTGGCAAAGACTTTTCCGCCGGAAAAGGACAAGCCTCCTTCCGGCAGACGGCCGGGCGAAAAAGGAACGGCAGATTGCCGCTCCCGCCTTCGCGCTCACTTCTTCCGGTTATACCGCTCCAACTGCGAAATACCGAAATCAAAAGCTGCGGCCAGTCCCTTTTTATCAAACTGCTTCACCATCCGCTCCGTATCGGAAAGGGCGGTATTGGTGCTCCAGATCTGTCCGAAAACCACGTCGGGGATCTCCACCGTCTTGCCTTCCTGCGTGGATACCGTTTTATAGGAAATGATCATCAGACACAGCACATACTTATCCCGCATGTCGCCGTAATAGATCATATTGCCCTCACGTACAAGGGGCATGTCGCGATAGACCAGATACTTTCCCTGGATGTTCGCTTCTACCTTCGATGCCATCGCTTCTGCATTCCTCCTTACCTTAAAACTCCGACCCAAGGCCGTTATGTATTATTATATACCGGTATTATCCCTTTTGTCAAGGGATAATATGCTCTTTATCCATAAAAATTTGCGTTTTTTCCCTATTTTAGAGGATAAAAGGCCGGTTGAGCGGCAGATTTTCGTCCGCAAGGGCATAAAAACGGTCGGCACGGTCGGAAAAAAGCACCTGCCGCTGCAGATTCTCGTCATAAGCGCGATAGTCACCCGCCCGGGTCAGAATCGGAAAAGGAAATTCTTCTTTTTGCTTTCCCAGACCGGCAAGAAAGGTACGCCCCTTTTCATTCGTGCCCAAAAGCCGGGTGAAAGCCGGACGCTCCCGCAAAAGCTTGCTTGTCACGCCAAGTATTCCCGAAAGCATTCCCCGGCGGATACGGGCATTGGTATATTTTTTCGTAGCCGCAAGCGAAAACAGCTCCTCCAGACTGCCAGCCTTCCCTGCTGCAGCGGCGATCCGACGGGCAAGGTCGAGGGGCAGATCGGCAACCGGCTCCCCTTCCCGATAAAGCCTCCAGAAGGCAAGAAAAGCCTTCTCCAGACTCTTCATGGTGACCGCTTTGTTTTCCGCCAGAATATCGTAACTATCTTTTGGAACAAGACAGTTTAATTCATCAAAGTTTCCGGCCAGATAAGCCCTGCGGGAAGCCGTAGCGGTCTCGCTTCCCGCCCGCTTTATGACAAGGGGCTTCAGTGCGCTCTTCTCCTCCTGCAGAGCGGCAAGGTAGGCAGCCCCTAAAATATCGTTGGCACCACCGAGAGGCGTGCTTCCGTAGAGCTCCCGGTAGACCTCCTCCCGCAGAGCGGCATAGGAGAGGTTCTTTGCAGCGCTTTTACGCCGGGTGGCAAACACCTCTTCAAAGGCAGGCGAAGAAAAATTCTCCGCCATTCGGAAGAGCTCCTCTTCTTCGCCGCTCTCGCTGCCGAAAGCAAGATAATCTACCGGAAGCGCCGACAGGATCGCCACTCCCGCTCGGGCAAAATAGGGAGCCGAACTCCCCGACCAGGGATAGGGCAGCTCCAAAACCAGATCGGCGCCGCCAAGAATCGCCGCCTTAGCCCGATAGCCCTTGGGCAGAAGGGCAAAATCTCCCCGCTGCACAAAGTTGCCGCTCATCAGCGCTACCACCGTGACCTCCTCAGCCGGTTCCCCTTGGGCAAAGCGTGCACGGATGGTTTCAATCTGACGCCGATGCCCCTCGTGGAAGGGATTATATTCGCAGATGATTCCGACTGTCACCATATTCCCTGCCCTTTCTATGAAAAAAGAGTAAATTTTTTGCTTTTCCTCTTGTAAAATCCAACGCAAATCGCTATAATTGATTTATTATAGGATATTTTATCACAGGAAAAAAAGAAAGTCAATCAGGAGAACAGGAGAAAAATCATGAATGTACTCGTTGTCAACGCAGGTTCCTCATCTTTGAAATATCAGCTCATTGAGACCGATTCGGGCGAGCTGAAGGCCAAGGGTATTTGCGAACGGATCGGCCAGAAGGGCTCGGTCATCGAACATAAGACCAGTGACGGAAAGAAAATCGTCACCGAATGCGAGATGCCGAACCACGCCGTGGCCATGAAATATGTCGTGAGCGCTCTCACCGACCCCGAGACCGGCTGCATCCGGGATATGAGCGAGATCGAGGCGGTGGGACACCGCATTGTCCACGGCGGCCCCTACTACTCCGAAAGCTGCCTGGTCACCCAGGAAGTTCTCGACAAATTGGAGCTCTGCCGCGACTTTGCTCCTCTGCACACCGGGGCCCATCTGATGGGCATCCACGGCTGCACCGAGGTCATGCCGAATGTGCCGCAGGTGGTGGTTTTCGATACCGCCTTCCATCAGACCATGCCCGAAGAAGCCTACTACTATCCCATCACCAAAGAGGTCTATGAGACCTACAAGATCCGCCGTTACGGTGCTCACGGCACCTCCCACCGCTATGTCTCCCGGGTTATGTGCGAGATCCTCGGCAAGGTGGAGGGCACCAAGATCGTCACCTGCCATCTGGGCAACGGTTCCTCGATCTCGGCCGTGAAGGACGGCAAGGTCATCGACACCTCCATGGGCTTCACGCCTCTCGACGGGGTGGAGATGGGTACCCGCTGCGGCTCCATCGACCCCGCCATCGTTCCCTACATCATGAACAAGAAGGGCTTCACTCCCGATGAGATGAGCGAGTTCATGAACAAAAAGTGCGGCTTCCTCGGCACCACCGGCTACACCGACTCCCGGGATATCGAGGCCACCATCGAGCGCGGCCCCTCCGATCCCAAGTACGCCGACTGCGACTTGGCTTCCAAAGTGCTCTTCTACCAGATCAAAAAGTACATCGGTGCCTACACGGCCGCCATGAACGGCCTGGACGCCATCGTCTTCACCGCGGGACTCGGCGAGAACAATCCCCGCCTGCGGGAGAAGGTCTGCGACAACCTCAGCTACTTCGGTGTGGAGATCGACAAGGAGCTCAACGCGAAGATGCTCCGTCAGTCGAATATCGTCAAGCTTTCCACTGACGCCTCGAAGGTTCTCGTCTATCTGATCCCCACCAACGAGGAATTGGTCATCGCACAGGATACCGCTGAAATCGTGGCGAAGCTCTAAGCCCAACCCGACAGGAAAGGAAATAATCATGAAACCTCATTTTCTTCCGTTTCTCGTTCTCCTTACCCTGCTCCTTGCTTTTTCCCTGACTCTGACGGCCTGCCAGTCATCGGAAACCTCCGGAACCGATTCCTCCGATGACACCTCCCCCATTGAAACGACAACCGAAGCCGGCACTACGACTGAGTCTACCACCGAGACACCGACGACTGACGCCGAACCGGATCGCTTTGTTTCCGCTGTTTTCTGCGGCGGTCCCCTCATGGAGAACGCCAGACCGCAGGTAGCCAATTCCTTCTTGAAGGCCGGATTCAACACCCTGATCCTCGGTCTCGTTCATGTGCAGGAAAACGGAGACATCCACATCAACGGCGATAAATTCATCTCCGACGGAGAGGTCGTTTTCAACCAAACCAGGTTGACCTATCTGACCCGCACCTGGGACGTTTTGAAAGCCGCCGATTCCCTTCAGCGTATCGAAATTTCGATTGGCGGCTGGGGCTGCAATGACTTCCAGAACATCCGTACACTCATGAATCGGGACGGTGACGGTGAAGACACCGTACTCTATAAAAATCTCAAACTTCTGATGGAACTCACCGGTGCGGTGGCCGTCAACTTTGACGACGAATCCTGTTACGACGCGACCGCCATGGCCAAGTTCGGCAAAATGTGTGTGAACATGGGTTATAAGGTCTCCCTTTGCCCCTACACCAACATGAATTTCTGGGTAGATCTTCGAAACAAGATCGGTAAAAACGATGTTGACCGCATCTATGTACAGTGCTATGACGGCGGTGCCGGAAACGGCAACAGCCTGGCCATCTGGAAAAAAGCCTTCGGTATGGATGTGATCGCCGGCTACTGGTGCAAGCATAACGGCAATCAGGGCGGCACTTATGAGGCAAAAGCGGTTACCCTCCAGCTTCGCCAAAATATCAATTCCATCACCGGCTGCTTCTATTGGCTTTACGACGACATGCTTTCTCTGACTTCGCCGAATACCCCCGCCGATTACGTTGCGGCCATCAATGCCGTAAAAGATTTAAAAAAATACGACGACTGAACTCCCCCGTGCATATGCGCACCCCATTTTTCATAGAGTGAAAATGGGGTGCGTTTTTATGTTGTTTTTACTGCCTATAGGCGCTATACTTCTGCACGAGGGCGGACATATTCTGGCACTTCTCCTCTGTGGCGGAAAGATCGAGCGGGTCCGCATCTCCCCTTTGGGAATTACCCTCTGTACGGACAGCATTCCCAGCTACCGCCGGGAGCTGGCTGTCGCTTTGGCCGGCCCTTTCTTCGGTTTTGTAGCCTTTCTCCTCTTCCGAAATGCCGACGGACTCCTCTTCCTTTTTTCCCGGATCAATCTCGCCTTTTCGCTCTTCAATCTTCTTCCCATTGAAGCGCTGGACGGAGGAAAGGCGCTGTCTTCTGTCCTGCACCTCCTTCTTTCGCCGGATATGGCCGAGAAAATCGTCCGGGGAGTATCCTTTTTCTTTCTTCTGCTTCTCTGGATGACGGCGGTCTGGCTGCTTCTTATCCCGGGCGGCTCCTCCTCCCTCTTTCTGCTCTCCCTCTGGCTTTTTGCCTTCGGCTTTTTATCGGAAAAAAGGAGATTTTCTTAAGATAACCGGCAACATGCGAATTAACTTGACAAAAAGAGTAAACCATGATAAAATACAGGGTATACTTTGGGGAACTTTTCCCCTTTCACTCGCCGACCCAAGTATCATAACCGCAGGGAAACTCAAGGCATCCGCCATCCCGGATCAGAATAACAAAGAATCTCATGAAAAAGAAAAATCAACCCATGGCACCCTCCCCTTCTCGGAAACAGGGAAGACTGCAGCATATCCTGAGCGTGCTCTTCCATGTCGAGAAGCTTCCCTTCTATTTTATCCTGTCGTTTCTCCTTCTCACCGTTATCGAATGTCTGGCCCGCCGCTCTCTCATCGAGGGGCTGCTCTTCCCCTTCCGAAACCCTCTTCCCTGGCTGGCAAACTACGGTATCATCCTGATGACCACGCAGCTCGCCCTCCTGTTCCGGAAACGGATTGCCGTCCTCTCCCTGATCTCCGCCATCTGGCTTGGACTCGGCATCGCCGAATGCGTCCTCCTCTCTTTCCGGGTCACGCCCCTGACCGCAGTGGATTTCTCGATTCTGACCAGCGTCATCACCATCATCGGCATCTACTTGAAACCGCTCCAGATCGTGCTGCTCTCCCTGCTCATTGCCGGGGCGCTGGCCGTCATTGTCCTTCTCTTCATCAAGGTGCCCAAGGTCAAGCGTTCCTTTAAGAAATTCACCCTGTCGATCCTTTCCTCGGCGGCAGCCTTTTCGCTGATCGTCATATCGGGCTTTCAGATCAACGCCTTAAGCAACGACTTTCCCAATCTGACCGATGCCTATCGGGACTACGGCTTCGCCTACTGCTTTTCCCTCAGCATCTTCGACAAGGGGATTGAAAAACCGAAAAACTACTCCGAAGCGGCAGTCAACACCGTCCTCGGCGAGATCGAGGCCGGCCTTACCGAAGAGGAGCCCGACACCCCCAATGTGATCTTCGTCCAGCTGGAATCTTTCTTCGATGTCAATCTTTTAAAAGATGTAACCTTTTCCGAAAATCCCCTTCCCAACTTCACACGCCTGAAGGAAAAGGGACAGAGCGGCCCCTTCCGGGTGCCGGTGGTAGGAGCGGGCACGGTCAATACCGAATTTGAAGTGCTGACCGGCCTTTCGGTGAACGATTTCGGTCCGGGCGAATATCCTTACAAATCGATCCTCCGGCATAAAACGGTCGAAACCATCGCCTATGACTTAGCTGCGAGCGGCTATACCGCACATGCCCTGCACAACCACCAGGGAACCTTCTACGAGCGGCACGAGGTCTACCAAAATCTCGGCTTTTCCTCCTTTACGCCCCTCGAATACATGAAGAATCCCACCTATAATCCCACACAATGGGCAAAGGATGAAGTGCTGACCGGCGAGATTCTCTCGGTGCTGAAGGATTCCGACACCCGGGACTTTGTCTTTGCGGTATCGGTACAGGGACACGGCAAATATCCCACCGATTACACGCCGGAGGAGGGTGACCTCCGGGTCACCGGCGGCATCGAGGAAGAGGATCTTCTCAGCCAGTACAACTACTATATCCGCCAGCTTCAGGATACCGACGCCTTCATCGGCGAGCTCTACGAGGCGGTGATAGCTTATGAGGAGCCGACAATCTTAGTCTTCTACGGCGACCATCTTCCCAGCCTCTCTTTGTCGGAAGAACAGCTTGCCACCGGAAATCTTTACGAAACCGAGTATCTGATCCTTTCCAACTACGACCTGCCCTGGCAGGAGGAGCCGGAAGAGCTATCCTCCTATCAGCTCTTCCCCACCGTTATGGAACTCATGCACAACCGGGAGGGAGTCATCAATCGCTACCACCAGACAGCAGGGGAAAAGGCTGACTACCGCGAGAACCTGCAGCTTTTGGCCTACGACATTCTCTATGGCGAAAACTACACCTATAACGGAAAGAACGTTTTTGAAAAGCGGGAGGATATGACCCTCGGCACCCGTCCCATCACCGTGACCGATGTCTGGGCCAAGGAGGGTTGGCTTTATATTCAGGGAGAAAACTTCACGGCCTACAGCGTCGTCCTTTTGGACAGCTCCAAGGAAAAAACCATCTTTGTAGATGAGAATACCCTGATGGTGGAGCTCAGCATCTTTAACAACCGCTTTACCGAGGTAAAGGTCCGACAGGAGACCACCTTAGGTGAATTTCTCTCGGAGACCGAGACCCTGATCCTGCCGGAATTTGAAAACGGTGTGGAATTTACCACCTCCCTTGCCGATCCGCCGACCGACCCCGACTCCTGAATCCCCGTCGAACCGATAACACCAAAAACGGCATAGCTTTTCTCTTAAAAGCTGTGCCGTTTCTGATAAATCTTTTTTCTTTCAGAAAAAAAGTCAGGATCTTTCACGATTCTTGCAGGACGGAATCACAGAAAATACAAATTCCTCCGATAGAATAAAGCCATCAAAGCAATCAGGAAATACCCGCTATTACATCGAAAAAGGATTCTACGACAATGAATCAGAAAACACCCTTTCTTAAAATCACCTCGTTAATACTGGCTCTCGTCCTGCTCACCGGGTCGATTCTTCTCCTCTCCTCCTGTGGACTTAACAGCGATCCCCTCTCCGCCTACGATGTCGCCGTGAAGAACGGCTTTCAGGGCAGCGAAGCGGAGTGGCTTGCCTCCCTGAAGGGAGAAGACGGCAAGGACGGAGAAAACGGAACCGGAACAGGCACCGGTACAGACAATTCTGTATCTTCTTCCGATACTGCGCGGAACATCAACGAAGCGCTTCTCGCCTCCGTCTCGATCTACTGCCGTTTCACCAAGGAAGGCGTTCCTCCGGCTTTGGGCGGCACAGGCGAGATAAGCGGCTACTCGGCAGGCTCCGGCGTCATCTATAAGCTCGATAAAGAGGCCGGCGATGCCTACATCATCACCAACTACCATGTGGTCTACAACAACGAAGCCTTCGATGAGGATCACATCAGCGAAAATATCCGGGTCTACCTCTACGGCATGTACTTCGACGGCACCTCCCGCATGGATGAAACCGGAATCAAGGCCGAATACATAGGCGGCTCCATGACTTACGACATCGCCGTTCTCAAAATCACCGGCAGCGAGGAAATCAAAAACTCCGACGCCAAAGCGGTCAAACCGGCCGACTCCAACAAAGTAGCCGTGGGCATGACCGCCCTCGCCATCGGCAATCCCGAAGGCTCCGGAACCTCCATCACCTCCGGCATTGTCAGCGTGGAATCGGAAAACATCTCCATGCTGGCCGTTGACGAGAAAACCCGCATTACCCTTCGGGTCATCCGTATCGACACCGCCGTCAACAGCGGCAACAGCGGAGGCGGGCTCTTCAACGATAAGGGAGAGCTCATCGGCATTGTCAACGCCAAGACCAAGAAGGACGGCGTGGAGAATATCGGCTACGCCATTCCCTCGAATATAGCGGTCTTCGCCGCCGACAACATCATCGATAACTGCGACGGCAAGGATAATAAAAAGATCCAGAAATGCCTGGTAGGCATCACGGTCACCACCACCGACTCCCGGGCGGAGTATAACGAAAAGGACGGCAGCATCACCCTTTACGACACCGTTTCGATCGTAGAAGTCACCGAAAATTCCATCGCCAAGGGTGTGCTCAAGTCGGGTGATATTCTGATCGGTCTCACGCTGGACGGCAAGGAATATTCGATTCACCGCCAGTTTGAGCTGACCGACACGGTGCTCAAGGCCCGGGTGGGAAGCACCATCACGCTGACCGTCCTGCGCGACGGAGAGAAAATCACCTTCACCGGCACGTTTACCGAAGCCAACGTCTCCACGGTGGAGTAATCCTTCCCTTTCGGTATCATCGAGAGCCTTTGCCGACCTTTTCTCCTTTCTCCTCGCATCTTTTCAAAAGCGTCCGACACTTGCGCTAAAAAAGATTCGACGGCGAAGGCTCTCGGTTATATATATAATCCCAACCTCCTTAACGACAAAAGCGACTGTCTTCTGACAGTCGCTTTTGTCATTCTGTTGTTCCGCAGGCAAAAGAATCTTTCCGTCCACCCATCAAAGCTTGTTCCGCTGGATCTTCCCGCTGGTGGTCTTGGGAAGCGAGTCGCGAAATTCCACAATGCGGGGATACTTGTAAGGAGCCGTCTTTTCCTTCACATAGTTCTGGATCTCCTTCTTCAGCTCCTCGCTGGGAATTGTTCCCTGCACCAATACGATACTGGCTTTGACCACCTGACCCCGCACCTCGTCAGGAGCGGCGGAAACGCCGCATTCGAGGACATAGGGCAGCTCCATGATGACGCTCTCAATCTCAAAGGGACCGATGCGGTAACCCGAAGACTTGATCACATCGTCCACCCGGCCCACATACCAATAGAAGCCGTCCTCGTCGCACCAGGCCACATCGCCGGTGTGATAATATCCGTCGTGACAGACCTCCGCCGTCTTTTCGGGATCGCCGAAATAACCGGTAAAGAGGCCGCAGGGGGCGCCGTCGGCGATATTCACCACAATCTCCCCGGGACTTCCCGCCGGCACCGGGTGTCCGTCGCTGTCGAGGAGAGTGATATCATAGATCGGCGCCGGCTTGCCCATAGAGCCGATCTTGTGGGGTGCACCGGTGAGATTGCCGATCATCATGGTGCTCTCCGACTGGCCGAAGCCCTCTAAGATCTTCAGGCCGGTAGCCTTTTCAAAC
>CAZGQH010000036.1:0-9571 GCA_964527575.1 uncultured Lachnospiraceae bacterium | reverse complement strand
TAAGCTGCCACACCGGCCGTGGAGGCATGCGCTCTGTGCGCGGTGCCGAAAGCGTCGTTGACATAGATATCCGCCATGGAAGCGAGCTCCTTGGCGAAGTCGGGATCATTCTTCTCCTCTTCCTTGTGGAAGCGGACGTTCTCGATGAGCATGACCTCACCGCTCTTAAGCGCGGCAGCCTTGGCCTTGGCGTCGGGACCGATCACGTCATTTGCAAAAATAACCTCCTGGCCGAGCAGCTCGGAAAGCTTGGCCGCTACGGGAGCCAGGGTATACTTCATGTTGAACTCGCCCTTCGGTCTGCCGAAGTGGGAGCAGAGGATCACGGCAGCGCCGTTATCCTTGAGATACTTGATGGTAGGAAGAGCTTCCACGATTCTCTTGGCGTCGGTGATCACACCGTCCTTCATAGGAACGTTGAAGTCGCAGCGGGCGAGAACCTTTTTGCCCGCAACGTCGATGTCTTCGATCGTCTTCTTGTTATACATGGACATAATCATTCACCTCATAAAATTTGGACTTGGATTTCCGAGTAATATACTACCACACTCTTTTTATTTTTACAATAGGGTTTTGGGAATTTTTTTACTTTTTTCTCTTTATTTTACATTTAGACGGCCAAAACCTCATGCTTTTTCTCCCACTTTCAAGGATTTGACCCCATTCCTTCCGAACAAGCAGCAGGAAGAAAACGCCAGCACTTGCTCCTTTGCTCCCTTTCCCGTTATAATTTCACCTTTTTGTGAAAATAATACTTTCGGCGTGTCAAAAACATGCCGATAACACCCTGACAGGAAAGTGAGAAAGACATGAAGGATCGCCGCCGGCTGAAAAAGCTGCGCCGCATGTTCGGCAAAAACGGGAACTACTACATTTTGCTGCTGCACATCAAAGCCGCTCTCAAGGAGAAAAAGAGCGTCACGCCCCGGCTTGCGGCAGCCGCCGCCGAAAAGCTGAAGAGCGCCTCTCTCCGGGTGTCAGCGGAGGAGTATACCGATTATCTCGTATACAAGAACCGCATATTGGGATTTACCGAGCGGGAGATCTGCGCCGTCGACCACGCTGCCGCACTGGCCATCCTCCGGGTCCTTACCTCGCTGAAGACCGAGGATACCGAGACTGCCGACCGGCTGGCCGAAAACGCCGCCTACACCCTGCGCTCGCTCCAGACCACCGACTTTGAGGAGCGCTATCTCTCCCTGTCGACCCTCGACGCCCATCTGCGGGAGAACGACCCGGTCTATTCCCTGTCGGACAAGGCCACCCGGGATGACAAGAAGAGCCGCATCGCCGCCTACGCCAAAAAGCACGGCATCGACGAAATATCCGCCGCCCGCATTTATGCCGAGCAAAAGCCCACCGGCAGAAAAGCGACTCGCCGGATAGGAATCGCCTACTTTTCGATCCTTGCCGCCGGAACTCTGCTTCTTTTGATCGCCGCCTTTTTCGCCGGCGTTCCGCTCCTCCTTCTCCCCCTGCTCTTCTTCCCCCTCTCCGAGCTTGTCAAGGGACTGACCGAGGAGGGCTTTCGCCGCTTCACCCCCACCCGCCCCATTCCCAAGCTGGAGCTTCGTGAGATTCCCGAGGGAGCCGAGACCCTGGTCGTCATTACCACCCTACTCACCTCCCAGAGCAAGGAGCCCTTCGAACGGCTGGAGCGCTTCTTTCTCTCCAACCGGGACGATCGCGTTCGTTTTGGACTGCTTCTCGATTTTGCCGACGCAAAGGAGGCTGAAGCCGAGGGCGATGCGGAGCTTGTCGCCTTCGCGGAGGGGGAAATCCTCGCTCTGAACGAAAAATACGGGGACTATTTCTTTATGGCGCTGCGGGGACGCTCCTATTCCGAAAGCGAGAGACGCTATATCGGCGAGGAGCGCAAGCGAGGCGCCATCATCGACCTTGTGCGCTACTGCAAGGACGAAGGGGACGCCTTTCTTTCCTTCGTGGGGGATCGGGAATTTGTGCGCTCCGCCAAGTACCTCATCACTCTCGATGCTGATACCAACCTCTTTATCGGCGCGGTGCATAAGATGGTGGGCGCCATGCTCCATCCCGACAACAGACCGGTAATCGAGAACGGTGCGGTGCGCGCGGGTTACGCCATCCTGCAGCCCCGCATGGCGGTGACGGTACGCTCGGCCACCCGCTCCCGCTTTTCGCTGCTGCTCTGCGGCAGCGGCGGCATCGATGTCTACGCCTCCGCCGCCTTCGATATCTACCAGAATCTCTTCGGCGAAGGTATTTTCTGCGGCAAAGGCATTCTCGACATCGACGCCTTTCACGAACTCATTCCCGGTGCCTTCAAAAAAGAAGCCATCCTTTCCCACGACCTTCTGGAGGGCAATCTGCTCCGGGCGGGCTTTCTGTCCGATGTAGTGCTCACCGACTCCTTTCCCGCAAGCCCCCTCTCCTTCTTCACCCGTATGCACCGCTGGTACCGGGGGGATGTGCAGGCGCTGCCCTATGCCGGCCACAGCGTGGAGGGCGCCGACGGCAGGCGCCGCAAAAATCCGGTGGGAGCGCTCTCCCGCTACAAGCTGATCGACAACCTGCGCCGGCTTCTCACCCCGCCTGCTCTCCTTCTCGCCCTGCTCCTCTCGCTCTTCTTCGGGAAAATGGCGGAAATTGCGGTTTCGGCGGTCATTCTCGTCTATCTCTTTTTCCCGCTGCTTCTCACCCTGACTACCCGGCGCTGCGGCATCTTCCGCCGGTATTTTTCCCAGATTCTGCACAGCGTCGGCTACAGCTTCGCCAATATCCTCTTCCAGCTCGCTGCCCTCGCCCATCAAGGCTATCTGGCGCTGGACGCCCTCTTCCGCTCGCTCTTCCGGATGTTTATCAGCCACCGGAAGCTTCTGGCCTGGACCACCGCAGACCGGGCGGAAAAGAAGAAGAACACTGCCCGCAGCTATCTCTCGGCAACCGCCTTCAGCATGATTACCGGCTTTCTCGTGCTGACCTTCAGTGCGAGTCCCGCCCTGCGCCTCTTCGGTATGCTCTGGCTCTCCTTTCCTCTGATTCTTGTCCTTCTGGCCCACGAATACCCCGCCCGGCCGAAGCCCCTCTCGGAGCATGCCAAAGCCGCCCTCACCCGCTATGTTTTCGACATGTGGGGCTATTTCGACAAGTTTGTCACCGCCGAGGACAACTACCTTCCCCCCGACAACTACCAGCAGCTGCCAGTACGGGCGGTCGCCCACCGCACCTCCCCCACCAACATCGGCATGTACCTTCTCTCCTGTCTGGCCGCCCGGGACTTCGGCTTCATCAGCACAAAAGAGCTGCTGCGCCGGGTCTCGGACACACTGGAGACCTTAGAGAAGCTGCCGAAGAAGTACGGCCACCTCTACAACTGGTACGACACGAAAACGCTTGCTCTTTTGGGCGCTCCCTTTGTCTCCACCGTGGACAGCGGGAACCTGGTGGTATCGCTTCTCACGCTGGCGCGGGGACTCTCGGAATACGCCAGAGAGGAGCCCGCCCTGCGCCGGGTGATTTTCCGCCTGGAAAAGCTCATTGAGGCCGCCGACTTCAAGGCCCTCTACTGCGAAAAGCGCGATCTCTTCTATATCGCCCGGGACGGCGAAGAGCCCTCACCTCTCTCCTGCTACGACCTCTATATGAGCGAGGCCCGCACCACCAGCTATTATGCTGTGGCCTGCGGTATCGTGCCGAAAAAGCACTGGGAAAAGCTCTCCCGCATCGTGGTGGGTAAAGGGCGCTACACCGGCCTTGCCTCCTGGTCGGGAACCGCCTTCGAGTACTTCATGCCCCATCTCTTCCTCCCTATCCCCCGGAACAGTCTTGCCTACGAGGCCTTATCCTTCTGCGTGGACCGGCAGGAGCACGAAAAGATCGAAGGTCTCTTCGGCATCTCGGAATCGGCCTATTACGCCTTTGACGCCGATATGAATTACCAGTACCGCGCTCACGGGCTGGACACGCTTTCCCTTGACGTGACCGAGGGGCGAAGCCGGGTGCTCTCCCCCTACTCTTCCTTTCTCATGCTGGTCAGCGCCCCCCACGCCGCCCTCGCCAACCTGACCGCTCTGCGGAATTTCGGCGCCTACGGCGAATTCGGCTTTTATGAAGCCATCGACTTTTCCCCCGCCAGCGTGGGCAAGGGCTCGGCGGTGGTGCGGAGCTTCATGTCCCACCATCTGGGCATGAGCATTATCGCGGCGGCCAACGCCTGCTTTGACAATATCTTCGTCCGCCGCTTCATGAGCGACCGCCGCATGGCCGCCGCCGCGGAGCTTTTGGAGGAGCGGATTCCCACCGGTGCTCCCCTCTTCCGGGGAAAGCTTGCCATCACCCCCAGCACCAAGAGCAGCCGGATCGCGCCCCCCACCGACGAAAAGCGCTTGCGTACCGAGAAAAAGAGCGACCGGCTGCCCAAGATCGCCCTGCTCTCCAACGGCAGCATCTCACTGAAGGCGGCCTCCTCCGGAGAGGTGGAGCTCACCTGCCGGGAGGTGGCACTCAGCCGTCCCTGCCTCACTCTCCATGACCGGAACAGCCCTCTCTCCTCTCTGAAGCTGGTCTTTTCCTCCGGCGGAAAGACCTTCACCGCACTGCCCGACCTCTTCTCTTACTCCGGCACCAAGGCGGTCTTCACCACCCTGCGGGACAAACTCACCGTCAAATCGACCTTCACCCTTCACGGCGACAAGAATCTTTTCGGCATCTCCTTCTCGGCATCCGGTGCCACGGCTCCCCTGAAAGTGGCGCTGGTACTCGAACCGATCCTTTCGTCAATTGCCGACTTCCGCTCCCACCCCTTCTACCGGGCGCTCTCAATCGAGGCCTTCTTCTCGGAGGATACCGGACTTCTCTTCTTCCGCTGCCGCGCCCGGGAGGAGGAGGGGGAAAAATGGCTGGCTCTTTCTGCGGAAGGGGAGGGAGAATTTTCCTTCGACAGCCGCAAGGATATTCTGCCCTTCGGCTATACCGAAGAGGATGTGGAGGATCTCTCCGAAAGAGCCCTGCCCGGACGCACCGGCGCGGTGATCTCCCCGCTGGCCGTCCTTCAGAAAAGCCTGCCGGTCAAGGGCGGGCGGGCCTTCTGTGAATTTCTCATCGCCTACGGCGGCAGCAAAAACGAGGTGAGCGACGCTATTCTCTCCTTGCGAAACCCCAAGGGAAAAACCGCGGTGGAAGTCCTCTCGGAATCGAGCCGCCCGGTGGTACGCCGGATGCTCCGCTCGATCGGAGAGGACCGTCCCGACGGCAAATACGCCGAGCTCTATCTCTCTGCCCTCTTCTTCCCCGAAAAAAGCGTCCTGCCCTTGAGGGAGCCCACGCCTCCCTCCGCTCTTTACGCCGCCTCCCTCTCGGGAGACTACCCCATCATCGCCATTTCCCCGGCGGAAGAAGAGACCGAGAGCGGCCGAAGGATCGTCTCGATCTTCCTAAAGCTTCACCGGCTCATGCGGGAGAAGGGCGTGCGCAGCGATCTTGTCTTCCTCTGCCGGGAAAAGGACGGCTACAACAAGCCGATCTCGAAACGGATCGGCAAACAGATTGCCGAGGAAGCGGGCAACGGCTATGTGGGCAAACGGGGCGGGCTCTTCGTTCTCGACGACCCGAGCCTCTTTGACGCAGTTGCCGCCCTTTCCTGCCTCTATATTCCCATCGATCAGGACTCCTCTCCCGAGGAGCTCTACTACCGGGTCACCGGACGGCGTCGGGAAGAAAAGCGGGAAATTCTCACGAAAAATCCTACCCCTGCCGACAGCCCGGTTCCGAACGGCGCCCTGCGGGTGGAGGGAGGCTACTTCTATAAGAACAGCTTCACCGTCATCAAAAAGGAATGCGACTCGGTACGCTCCTTCGTCTACGCCTCTTCCCGCTTCGGTACACTGGTCAGCAGCAACTCGCCCGGCTTCACCTGGCTATCCAACTCCAAGGAGTGCCGCCTGACACCCCCGTCTGGCGACCTCATGCGGGATATCACATCCGAGCGGGTCCTCGCCGAATACGGGGAGGAATGCTTTGACCTCTGCGCCCTCTCCGACCGGGTAGAATTTGCCGAAGGGGAGGCCATCTGGTACGGCAGCCTCGCCGGGGAGCCCTATTCGGTTCACATCGGAGTAGACCTTCTCTTCCCGGTAAAAACAATTCTGGTAAAAGCGCCGGCCGCCTATAAAATCCGTTACGAAATCACCCCCACCTTTGGCGTGTCGGAGCGCTACGAGCATCTGACCGAAGAGCGGCATGAGGGCAAAACCCTCTTCTATTATAACCGCTTCTCCCCGCACCTTGCTGACAAGACCCTCTTTCTCTGTCCCGTTCCCGGGGCGGAGGAAGGAACGGCCGAAACCGGTGAGGAGACCGGCGATACGCGCGGCTTTCTCTTGGGTGTCTATACCGACCTCTCCGATCGGCTCTACCGTCTGATCCGCGCCAAGTACCGTAACACCGACGCCATCGAAGCGGGCTTCCTTGAATACGCCTCCCACTACCGCAACCTCTTTTCTTCCCTTCGCTTTCACCTTCCCCGGCCGGAGCTTGAGGTCATGCTCAACCGATTCGTCCCCTATCAGGCCTATGTCATCCGCATGCTGGCCCGCACCGGCTATCATCAGTCGAGCGGAGCCTACGGCTTCCGGGATCAGCTTCAGGACTCGCTGGCCATGCTTCCCTACGACGAAAAGATTACCCTGCGGCAGATCTATCGCGCGGCGGCTCACCAGTACGCCGAAGGGGATGTGCAGCACTGGTGGCATCCCTTTCCCACCAAGGAGGGAACCAACGCCGGCATCCGCACCCGAATCTCGGACGACATGCTCTGGCTGCCCTATGTTGTAAGCGAATATCTGCGGGTCACCGGAGACACTGCCGTGCTGGCGGCCAATATCGCCTATCTCGAATCGCCTCTTCTGGCACTGGGAGAAATCGACCGCTATGAAGTGCCGAAGAAATCGGCTCACAAGGAAAGTGTCTACCGGCACTGCATGCGGGCCATCGAAGCCTCACTCAATCTTTCGCCCGACGGACTGCCGAAGATCGGCGGAGGCGACTGGAACGACGCCTTCAACCGGGTGGGAATCAACGGCAAGGGAACCAGCATCTTTTTGGCCCGTTTCATGCAGATCGTCTTCACCGCTTTCGCCGAAGTTGCCGATCTGGTCAAGGACGTCTCCACCGCCGAATTCTTGCGCAAGACGGCAAAGAAGCTCTCCGAAGCGGTGGAGAAAAACGCCTGGGAGAACGACCGCTATCTCCGCGGCCGCTACGACAGCGGCGCCCCCTTGGGCAGCGTCACCTCCCGTGAATGCAAAATCGATATTCTGGCGCAAAGTTTTTCCGCCTGGGCCGAAGGAGAGAACGACCGCACCATCGAAGCCATGCGCACCGCCTACGAATACCTTTACGACAGCGAGCACAAGCTTCTCTCTCTCTTCACGCCCCCCTTCGGGGAGAAAAAGCGGGAGGCGGGTTATATCTCGGCCTACTGCGAGGGATTCCGGGAAAACGGCGGCCAATACAATCACGGTGCCCTCTTCGGTGCCCGCGGCTTCTTCGCGGTAGGGGAGAACCGCCGGGGCTATGAGATCTTAGAGGCCGTCAATCCCGCCGCCCGCAGCATGAACCATACCACGGCAGCTGCCTACCACTCCGAGCCCTATGCCCTCTGCGGCGATATCTACACGAATCCCGCCCATCCCGGTCGCGGCGGCTGGAGCCTTTACACCGGCGCTGCGGGCTGGTTCCTCACCACCTCCTTGGAGGTGCTCATGGGCTATCGGGAGTATGCCGACCACTTCACCCTGCATCCCGCCCTCTCTGAAAAATTCCCCTCCTTTTCACTGAAGGTCTCCCGCAAGGGAACCGTCTATCATATCAGTGTGACCTTAGGGGAGAAGGCGCGCCTTCTGCTCGACGGCCAGAAAACCGAAAACCGCTTTTTCTTCGACGGCAAAAGCCACATTCTTGAAATGGATATTGAAAAAAACCGGAATCTGTGATATACTGAAAAAAATTACCGGAGAACCTCGCCCAACCGTTCTTCACGGGCGGCCGGGGTCTCCGGTACATACTTCCGGACTCTGCGCAAAAATGAAAGAGGAGGATTTACGATGCTCTTTGACAAAGTTTCCTTTCCCGGCCTCGGCATCGGGCCGGTAGACTTGAATCCCGATGCTTTTTCGATCGGTTCTGTCGCCATCAAGTGGTACGCCGTGCTGATCGTCAGCGGCATCCTGTTCGCTGTGCTCTATGTCTACTTCCGTTCCCGCCGGCTGGGCCTTCTTCTGGACGATATGCTCGATATGGCGCTGGTCATCATTTTCCCCGCCATTCTCTGCGCCCGGCTCTATTATGTGTTCTTCTATGCACTGGAGAATCCCGGCTATTACGACTCCCTCTGGAAAATACTCGATATCCGCTCGGGGGGGCTTGCCATCTACGGCGGCATCATCGGCGGTGCCCTGCTCACCATGCTGATGGTACACCTCAAAAAGGTGCGCCTTCCCGCCCTGCTCGACCTCATGGCGCCCGGGGTGATGGTGGCGCAGGCCATCGGCCGCTGGGGCAACTTCATCAATGTGGAGGCATACGGCAGCGAAACCACCCTTCCCTGGCGCATGGGCGTCATAGAGGGGATCGGCTGGATCTATGTCCACCCCACCTTTCTCTACGAATCGCTCTGGAATCTCATCGGCTTTGCCCTTGTGATGATTTTTGGAAAAAAGAAGAAATACGACGGCGAGATCGTCCTCTTCTACCTCTCCTGGTACGGCTTCGGCCGGATGTTCATCGAAGGGCTCCGCACCGACAGCCTCTACATCGGCTCCACCGGCATCCGGGTTTCTCAGCTGGTGGCTGCCCTCTGCTTTGTCTTCGCCACCGCCGCTTTAATTTTCTTCCGCATTAAAATCAAGGGAACGAAGATTGCCGGCAACATCTACTACGAGAACGCGAAGCACTACGAATTGGCAGAAAAAGAAATCGCCGCCTATGAGGAAAAGCAGGCCGCGAAAAAAGCGCTTCGCGAAAAGAAAAAGGCGGAACGAAAAGCCGCTCACGAAAACGGCGGCAGCAACATCGGAAAAGAAGAATAACACGGCCGGAAAAGACGCTGTTCAAAAAGAAAGGACTGAAAAAATATGTATACAAGAATCGACGGGAAAGCCACCGGCGCCGCCCTGCGCCAGACCATCCGGACAGAGGTCGAGGCACGAAAAGCCGCCGGCAAGCGCGTTCCGGGTCTCGCGGTTGTCATCGTGGGGGAGGATCCCGCTTCAAAGATTTATGTCCGCAACAAGCATCAGGCCTGCGAGGAGGTCGGCTTTCTCTCCCGCGTTTATGAGCTTCCCGGTACCGCAAGTGAGTCAGAATTGATTGCACTGGTGGAAAAGCTCAACCGGGATGATGCCATCGACGGCATCTTAGTGCAGCTTCCCCTGCCTGCCCATCTCGACGAAAAGGCGGTCATCGCCAAAATCGATCCCGACAAGGATGTGGATGCCTTCCATATCAACAATGTAGGGCGCATCATGTTGGGGGACTATCGCTTTGCCCCCTGCACCCCCGCCGGCATCATGGAGCTTCTCAAGGCCTATGACAT